>JAIOTF010000088.1 GCA_021107195.1 Anaerolineaceae bacterium
AGCCAAAACCACCGCATGTGCATACAATTCAGCACGGGTAATAACATCTCCGGTTAACAACCCCACGGCGCCACTCTCCTGCTTGGAATTGGTGCGTTGGAAAACGACATCGTCTGCTTTCCCCAGTTCCAGACCGCTATGCACCAATTCGGCCACACGAGGCGGCAGCACAAACGTTCCCGTGCATCCTTTCCCCTGCATGGTTTCTGAGCGCACGATGACCCATGCAAACGCGCGCAGCTCGCCATCTACCTCTTCCACACCACCTTCAATCCCTACCCAATAATCAGCCCGGGGCAATTCCTTTTCAGCATTTTCCACACGATTCAACGCGCCCTGCAGCGTCTCTGCGTCAGAGAAAGGTTGGTCACTCACCCCGGAAGGGACAGACACTCCCTGCACATTGAACGTTTCATCCGGGAACATTTGCCGAAAGCCGATAAATACAGATTGCACCTTGACCGGGTTCTTTGATGCCAAAACAATATTTATCACCATGCTCTCCTGTTTTTTTAAGTTCTTCTCATCCCGCAAAACGATTGATTCGGGTATCATATATATAATCTGAATTTATCAAAAGCACAACTTACAAACGACCACCGCCAAAGTGAGGAATTCTGTATGACCCAAAAAATCGCACCCCTCCAGGTTCTGCAGCACGCTTTTCCAGGTATTCAGGAGAAAATAGCCCGGCAAATGACGGAAGCCGGGAAAGTTTGTAAATATCCCGAAGGCACCACACTCTGTAATGAAGGCGCTTATGAAGATATTTTCTATATCATCCTGGAAGGGGAAGTACAGGTTACAAAACTGATCAATGAACGTGAAGTGCATTTGATGAAACATCTCCAGCCTGGGGACTTCTTCGGCGAAATGGCTATCATTCATAATGCACCACGCGCCGCTTCAATCTGTACCACTGTACCCACCAAAGTACTCGAGATCCAGAAATCCGATTTCAATGCTCTTTTAGAAAACAGCAGCATCGTCTCCCGTGCCATGATCCTTGAGGTCAGCCGGCGTTTACGGGAAAATGATGAAATGGCGATTGAGGACCTGCGGCTGAAAGCCAAAGAGCTGGCAAACGCTTATCAGCAATTGGCAGAGCTGGAATTTGCCCGCCGCGAATTCCTGACAACCATTGCCCACGAACTGCGCACCCCGCTTATGGCCGCCAATGGCTTCATGCAAATCATCCGCATGGGCAAATTGCAGGGGGAAACCCTGTATTCTGCCCTGGATACAGTGGCGCATAACGTTGAAGACATCATGACCCTCACCAATGACATCCTCTTCCTGCAAGAGATGGATTTGATCCTTCCTGAATTCCAACCCACTGTTCTCAGCGAAGTTGTGATCAGCGTTGTCGAAAAACACCAGAAGAGCGCTGAAAAGAATAAGATCGGCATCCGTCTGGCAATCGCTCCCGGTTTGCCCGCCATCAATGCCGACGCCAACAGTCTTGAGCGTGCGCTCAGCGCAATCCTGGACAACGCCATCAAATTCAGCCCGAATGGCGGCAGCGTGCTGATCACCGTCGGACAGACTGACGAGCACTGGCTGGGGATCAGCATTCAAGATCATGGCGTGGGCATTGCACCCGATGTTCTGCCGCGCATCTATGACCGCTTCTTCCATGTTGACCAGATCGGCGAGAATCTTTTCCGCGGCGTGGGACTGGGACTTTCGATCGCCCGCCAGGTGATCGAACAACATGACGGTCGCATCGAAGTGGAAAGCGAACCAGACAAGGGCACCACCTTTACCATTTTTCTGAAAATCTGAATACCGCGTAAGATTGAACTCTTTTAAACCACAACGGGCACAACGTTGCTTTCGTCGATTTACAATCAGCAGCGCAGCCCGTTGTCGTTATTTCCCAAAGATGCGTTGCCGAAACTGGCATACAAGCCAGATTCCCTTCCAACGCTGCTGCAGCTTTAAAGAATCCCCCCTATTTTCAACTAAACATCACCTTCGGGCAACCGTAAAAACACCATAAAAATGGTGCTTTCGACCGCGTTTTCACCTCGTAAACCCTTCTCCCTACTGTTAAAAGAGATTAAATCTACTTGCAAATTGAATTCATTTCGTTTATACTGGAATAAATGTGGTAGAAAGTGGGAGAAAGTGGAGCGCCGGCCAAGTCCGGCGTTCGGTGTTATATAACGAGGTAGAACGTATGTTCTTAGGGCAATTCGAGCACTCAATTGATGTCAAAGGCCGTTTGACCATCCCGGCTCGCTTTCGCGAACTGATGGATAATGGCGCGTACATCACCCAGGGGCTCGACCCTAACCTGATGGTTTTAACGCCTCCATCCTTTCAGCGGCTTTACGATCGGGTCAATGAATTAAGTATGACGGACCCCACTTCCCGTCAACTCAAACGTTTGATCTTTGCAAACGCTGCACCCGTCAATGTGGATAATGCCGGCCGCATCCTGATCCCGCAATTCCTGCGACAAATCGCCAATCTTGACAGCAATGCACTGGTGGTTGGTGTGGGGAAACATTTTGAAATCTGGTCGCCAGGATTGTGGGTTGAGCAAACCAAATCATTGAATGACCCTGCAGCAAATGCGGAACGTTTTATCAGTTTGGACCTTCCCATTTAACCCAATGGATACCATGAATGAAAATGGTCAGGCTCCGCATTTACCAGTACTTTACCATGAAATTATAACCGCTTTGCGCCCAACCAGCACGGGGAAATATCTCGATGCCACTGTCGGAGCAGGAGGACATGCCCGCGGCATACTGAAAGCAA
>JAIOTF010000377.1 GCA_021107195.1 Anaerolineaceae bacterium
GACCCCGAAAGGAAGAATGAGCCCTAAAGCCAATGCCAACACAGCGATTTGCCGGTTCTTGCTTCGCTTGCCAAGGGCGAACACAATAATCCACAGCATCAACCCCAAGCCAATCGGGAAATGAGGGTTTGCGTAGCTGGACAAAAATGGATAAGCTTCAGCAACCCAAAAATCGGACGTCATCTCCCCAAAAGGAAATATCATCCAACCAAATCCGCTGCCAATCCCAGCAAGAAAGAAAGATCGCCATGCGGTTGTTTTGTCATGTTCAAAAATAGCTAGGAAAAACTTCCTCAATGAGATCAACAAAAAAATACTTCCCAGCATGCGCCAAATATGGAACATCCAGATCAAAGGAATACGAGTTATACGGCACAGGTGCCCCAAGGAAAGGTAGAACAAGAAAATATAAGCGCCTTCACCTGGTTCACTTGTGAATGGCAAAGTGAATCGCCAAGCTCCCGATGCGCCTTCACGCATCTTTGCTAAGTAACTATTGCCATCCAATGGATTGAGCAAGAATCCACCAAAGACGTGCGAATCTCCCCCCGCCGCGATCGCGATACCATACGGCAAGGCAATTCCAACTGCGAACAATACGATAAATACTATAAATTTCCGGTGGTATTCCTCTTTTTGTTTCATCAAAGAAAGTATACATTAGAATAAATATGTAAGCAATTTTAACGAAAAATGAAACAAAATCCTTTTTCCTGCTTGCCTAATTAAGAACACCTACCTTATAATCGCTATATGAACCCTGCATCCAACCTCTATCAACTTCAGAAAACCGATACGGAAATCAAGAAATCCGATCAGCGTATTGCTGTCATCAATAAAACAATCAGCAACGACAAACGCATCTTGTCGGCACAACAGGCTGTGAAGAGTGCATCGCAGAACGTTTTGAAAGCACAACAAGCACTTCGCACCATTGAAGAGAAATCAAAGGAAGTGCGCATTAAACTCGAATCAAGTAATGCCAAGTTGTATGGTGGTCGCATTACCAACCCAAAAGAATTACAAGATCTTCAATTAGATGTTGCCTCAAACAAGAAAAGGTTAGCGGCGTTCGAAGACAAACAGCTTCAGGCAATGATCGGCCTTGAGGAAGCTGAAGAGGCCAAAGAAGGTGCGGAACGTCATCTTGAACAAACAGAAGCACAAACACTGACTGACCACGCCTCATTACAAGGTGAGCTATCGCTGCTCACAAAAACTCGTGTGCGATTGCTTTCTGAGCGAAATGTTATTATCGGTTCAATGGATTCAAGGCATATTGATATATACGACCAATTGATTAAGAAAAAACACGGTACTGCTGTGACCCCTATTGAAGATAACACCTGCGCAACTTGCGGATCCACACTGCGTTCTGCAACACTCCAGGCAGCTCGGTCTCCAAAAGAAATCACCTTTTGCCCCTCTTGCAAAAGAATATTGTTTGCGGGTTGATCATGTTTTCCTGGCTGAAGAATTTCCGAATTGACCATCTCTCATTTTGGCTCGGCTTTGTCGCTGCCGGCATTTTTTGGTGGCTGTATAAGAAAACCAAAGTCTATATTCCGAAATTAAAAGAACTTAAAGATCAAGGGCTGGAAATTACGAGGCAGCACCAACTAACCGCCGATGAAATTTATTATTCTCTGAATGTGCTTGAGATCGCCCAAAACAAACATCTCGCCGGGGCTTTCTTTCCGCTTGAAACCATAATAATCCCGCCAATACTGTTGCCGCCGCCACTTGACTTTGACCCCGATAGAGATATTCCCGAGAATTTAGCAACAGCTTCAATCACTTCTCAGGTGCTGCCCTATTTACCTGATTGGCCTGAATTGAATGCTCAATACCCTGTCCCAACCCTGACCCCCGCAGAAGCCCTGCAAAAAGGGTCCAGGATCATTTTGATTGGCAATCCTGGTGCAGGAAAAACAACAGCGCTTGCCTACCTGGCATCCCAAATTGCCAATCGGGACGAATCTGTCGGCGTGCTTGCCAATCTTATGCCTGTTTTCCTGCACATTCTGGATATTAACGTGCCAACAGAAATAAGCGAAAAGGACGATCCGGTTGAAATCCTCCTGGATGCAATCATCCTTCAAAACCCCGGACGCAATGCCAGAAGTTTGAGAAAGCACTTAAAATCCGCCATTACCGAACACAAGGCAATCTTACTCCTTGATGGGCTGGACGAGTTAAACCAGGAAGAACACCATCGCGCTGTTTCTTATCTCAAAAAATTATTTGATACCCAAAATAAAATACGCATTATAACAACCGGCTCCACCCAATATGTCGGCGGATTGATCCAGATAGGCTTTTACCCGCTAACACTGAAACCCTGGAGTGCTATTGAAATTGAACAGTTCGTGGAAAAATGGGATTCAGCCTGGTATACCACGCTTGCTCCAGAACAACCCGATCCATCTTCCCAATCCTTTCTGCTAAAAAATTGGATTAAAAATTTCAAAATGGTATTCTCCCCTCTGGAATGGTCTTTGCTTATTTGGGGCATATATGCAGGTGATATTCATGGCCTCTCGGCCATGAATGCATTGGAAGCTTATATCGGCCGTATTTCTACAAGGTCGGCGCCTCGCCTGGCACTAGAGAGTTTGGCCAAAGAACTGCTCCTTCGAAAGCAAACTTTCATCTCCTATGGTCAGGCCAACCGGTTTCTTTCAAAATTCAATCCCGATCAGGCAGTTATTGCCGCATCGGCAGATGCTGAATACCAAACCAGCGAAATCGATTCTTCTGAAAACCACCATTTGAGGCAACGAAAACAAAAAGTATCCTCCAGTGAGCGGGCAATTTCTGACCTGCTGGAAAGTGGTGTTCTTTCAGAGCATGCACAAAACAACCTTAGATTCTCCCACCCCCTCATTGCAGGTTACTTAGCCAGTTTCGCCATCACTACACCAAAAACAGAATTTCAAAAAGATGAATATTGGGAACTGAACAAAGAAACCCTTCACTTCCTTGCTGTCCAGGACAAAACGGCACTCTGGCACAAACAGGCATTATCGCAAGAAGCAGACCTGCTTTTCACAAATGTACTCAGAACAGCGCGCTGGCTGCGAGACACACCGCCAGAATTGCATTGGAGAACGCAAACGCTTAAGTATCTGCTTGGATTAATTCACAGCCAATCAATTCCATTTGCAGTTCGTGCTCGTTTCACGGCTGCCTTTGTGGTTTCGAACGACTCTTCTGTACCTTTATTATTTGAGAAACTTTTGGAAAACGGAACAACAGATGTTCGCTGGTTAGCTGCGCTAGGTGCTGGCGCAATCCGTGACGTCAATGCAGTGCCAACGTTAAGAAAATTATTCGCCGATCCTGACCCCAACGTTCGCAAGGCTGCTTGACTGGCCCTGGGTTCAAGCTGGAACGCGTCTGCCATCCAGGCTGTGACAGAAGCACTTATCAGCGATGACGAAGCATTACAACTAACTGCGGCAGAAATCTTGGCCCATAAATCGACAGAAGGCCATGAGATTTTGAAAGAAGCCATTGAGTCGAAGAACCTGCTCGTCAGACGCGCAGCGGTCTTTGGACTAGCGCAGATCAAGGAGGAATGGGCGCGCAGCCTTCTCGAAAGGAGCACCATCGAAGATGGGCAATGGGTGGTCCGAAATGCGTCCGCTCAAGCCGTTGAAGCAATGGACAACCTCAATCCTTACATACCCGTGCCCCTCCCGGAACCCTCTGAATCACCGTGGCTGCTTGCTTTTGCCGCCAAGCAAGGCTCCAGCATAGGTATTGACACGACGCCGCTTGATTTGCTATTGTCAGCTCTATCCAATGGTCTGCCAGATGAGCGAGTCTCGGCGCTAACCTACCTCCGCACAATTCCACAGATTGACTCCATTCAGGCAATTACTGATATGGCACAAAATACGAGCGGTATTATGCAAGATGTTGCTGTTTTCAGTTTATGGTTCCTTTATTTGAGTGGAATTTTCTAACAAAAAACCGCCCAATCCAGGCGGCCATTTCTCCAACTTCCGATTTCAAAATCCAATTACAACAAACTTTGCAGAATTTGATCGACTTCCTTTGGCAATATGTCAACGATCGAAATCAATTTGTTTTCATCGGTTCCAGCCAACACTTCCAAATTCTTTCCCTCAATCTGGAATTGTCGGGCAAGATATTGTAATAATTCCTGGTCAGCTTTCTTTCCTGATTTTGGGTTGATCAAATCAATGAAAATTGTTCCATCTTTTTCGATCTTGGTAACTTTCGTAACATCGGCCCCGTAACGGAGCGCCAAAGTAATTGCAGCCCCTGATTTCCCATCATGAAAGCTTTTAATTGATTTTTTCATCGAGTGCCTTCTACGTCAATTGGACAAGGATAAAATCCACAACTTGAATAAGAATGATCAAAACAATTGGACTGAAATCCATCATGTTTATCGGAGGAATAAGCCTGCGAATAGGCGACAAAAAAGGTTCAACTACTCTGTCCAAACTTGCTTTGACAGGATGGAAAGAGTCCATAAAATAAGACAAAATCACATCGATGATTACGAGTATTGATAATAATTCTAATAACAACCGGATTGCTGAAATAAACATTCCACTCCTCTTTGATTTCTAATTATAGCAACAAATCCTGAAAGGATTCCCATTAATAATTACGAGCCCCCAAAATTGCAGTCCCAACCCGAACGAAAGTTGCTCCTTCTTCAACCGCAACTTCAAAATCCATGCTGGTTCCCATGGATAATTCCTGCCAATTCGTCTGAGGAAATTTCTTTGTTAGCCAATCACGCAATTGACGCAAACGAATAAAAT
>JAIOTF010000196.1 GCA_021107195.1 Anaerolineaceae bacterium
ACAGCCAGGATGCCAGCGCCAACATCCAGACCGCATTTGCCAGGCTGGTCACCAGTACCTATCATCGTCTGGCGATGCTGCGCGGCACTCAATACCAGGAATCGGATATCTGGACCTATCTCAACGCCGCCCCAAATGAACTGTTTGACCAGAGCGCGTATGAGAACATCGAAGCGCAAAACGAATTGATAAACGAAATTCAGCGTGCATTCCAGCAGGAACATCGGGTCACATTCTATAAAATGAAGGAAAAATTTACCCACAAACCGTATGGTTGGTCCTTGGCTGCCATTCAATGCCTGCTGGCAATGCTCCATAATCGCGGTCGTCTGGAAATGCGCTCCGATAGTAATACGCTTGAGGGCCGGGCCTGTCTGGAGGCACTCAAAAACACCCGCGGCTTCCCGAATGTTCTCCTTGTTCCCCAGATTGATTTCACAGCCCGCCAGATCCATGATCTGCGGGATTTCTACAACGAATTTTTTGACACCCCGCCTGCTGCAAGCGACGGCAGTGCATTGGGGAAAGAAACCAAAGCAGCATTTCAGACTCTGGCCGACAAACTGCGAAACCTGCTGCAACAGCAGGAACATTATCCTTTCCTGCAGGCTTTGAATGAACCCCTGCGAAAACTGGATGAACTCGCCAGGCAGTCTTTCGCCTTTTTCCTCACAGATCTCCATCAACAAGCGGACGATCTGCTTGACACCAAGGAATCTGTGATCGCCCCTATCCGCCGCTTCATGGCGGGTAAGCAGATAAGTACCTATACCGAGTGCAAGACTTTCCTGATGCGGGAGGAGGCGAACTTTACCGGTCTTCCCGGGGATAAAGTAAATGCCCTGCGTGCATTGCTGGATGATCCGCAATGTTATTCCGGTAATAAAATGATCACCGCCCGCCAACAGATGGAATCGATTCGCTCTGAAATCCAGAATCAGCTGGCGGCAGAACGACAGCGGGCACAGGCAGAAATCAACAAGCGCAGGCAATCCCTGCAGGCCACGGATGAGTATCAGCATTTGAACCCGGATCAGCAACAGCAAATCGATACCGAGGTTGAGCGCTTCGTTACCGGGCTGGACACGCTGACCGTGATCGCCTCCGTGCGGGACAGCCGACGTCGTTTTACCGAGCAGGTCTATCCCGATTTGCTCACCCGCATCACCAACATGGCTCACCCGCGCAGCCTGGCAGAATCTCCCGAGACAGCGGAAACCCCTCAACCGCCATCCGCCGCAACTATTTCCCTGCACACCATCCGTCCTGCAGCCAGCCAGCACTTGCTCGCCGATGAGGCCGGTGTAGATGCCTATCTTGCGCAGCTCAAACAGGCTTTGATGGAGGAAATCGGGAAAGGCAACCGCATTTCTCTTTAACACTTTTGTAGTGACGAATAAATTCGTCAAAACCTGAGTGGGCAGGATTGTGATAACGGCTAAAGTCGTTGCTACATAGTAGCTGCCAGTTTTTTATTGACAAATACCCCAGGCACGATCAGGAGAACACATGGACACCAACGCCTTGAAGAAATTTACCCAGGAAGCGCGCAACCAACTGCGCCAGGAAGTGGCTGCCCGCTTGCAGCAGGTGCTCATCGCTGACAGCGTTGAGGTGCACGAAAAAGCCGCGATTGTCAGCGAGTTGAACAAACGCATTCAACAAACTTCCAAAGATCGGGTGATCGAAGAAGCGGCCTATACCTGGTTCAACCGCCTGTGTGCCCTGCGCTACATGGACCTGAACGGTTTCAACCGCATTGCTGTGGTTTCCCCGGCCACTGACGCTACCCAGCCGGAGATCCTTCAGGAAGCGAAGGGCGGTTATATCGATAAAGCCCTGCCAGCGGCGAAGCGCAAGCAGCTTCAGGGCTACCTCAGCGGCGGCATCCCCGCCGATAACCCTCAACAGGAAGCCTACAGACTGCTGCTGGTGGCCTCCTGCAACCAGTTGGCGGACGCGATGCCTTTCCTCTTTGAGCGCATCGAAGACTACACCGAACTGCTCATGCCGCGTGACCTGCTCTCGGAAAGCTCGATCCTGTATGCCGTGCGCGAAGCCCTGACCGCCGATGTGTGCCAGGACGTGGAAGTGATCGGCTGGCTGTACCAGTTCTACATCTCGGAGAAGAAAGACGAGGTCATGGCGCGCAAGAGTGCCGTGCCCAGCGAAGACATCCCCGCTGTCACCCAGCTTTTCACCCCGCACTGGATCGTGCGCTACATGGTCGAGAACTCCCTCGGCCGCCTGTGGCTGCTGAACCATCCGCAGTCGAAGCTGGCGGAGAAGATGGAGTATTACATTGATCCTGCCCTCACCCCGGGAGAGGGGTTGGGGGTGAGGGATAAGTTGCCCCTCTCGCTCTCTGGGAGAGGGGCCGGGGGTGAGGGAGACTTCCTGCGTGTCTCCTCCCCCGAAGAGCTGCGCCTGTGCGACCCGGCCTGCGGCAGCGGCCACATCCTCACTTACGCCTTTGACTTGCTGTATGCCATCTATGAAGAAATGGGCTATGACCCCATCCGCATCCCAAGCCTGGTCCTGGAAAAGAACCTGTACGGGATCGAGATTGATGGCCGGGCAGGGTCTCTGGCGGCCTTTGCTCTGTACATGAAGGCTTTTGAGAAAGACCGGCGCTTTGCCCGGCGCGGGGTCTCCCCCAATATCTGCGTGATGGAGGATATCCGTTTCAGCGCATCCGATGTAAAGGCTTATATTGACAAGCTGGGCAGCGACCTCTTTACCCAGGATTTATGGGAAGGCCTGCGGCAGTTCGAAGACGCCACCACCTACGGCTCATTGATCCGTCCAAAAATCCGCAATGCACAGCTGATTCAGCAACGGATGGATGATATGGGGGTGTTCGAGGATCTCTTCCTGAGTAAAACGAACGAGGATCTCAAGAAAGTGCTGGAGATGGTGGCGTACCTCTCGCCGCGTTACCATGTGGTGGTGGCCAACCCGCCTTATTTTGGTGGGAGTATGGGTGCCGAGTATAAGAAATTTGCTAAAGATCATTTCCCGAAGACCAAGTCCGATACTTTTGCCATGTTTGTTGAAAGAAATGCTGATCTGGCTTTGGATGGCGGGCAATTGGGCTTTATGACCCCCTTCGTGTGGATGTTCATCTCATCTTATGAGAAATTACGCACCCTTCTTATTGAACAAAAGACAATTACATCCCTGATCCAGTTAGAGTATTCAGGGTTTGAAGGAGCAACCGTCCCAATCTGTACATTCACCCTGGAAAATAAGCACCAACCAGATTTCAAAGGCAGCTACATTCGCCTCAGCGATTTTCGCGGCGCAGAAAACCAGGCGCCC
>JAIOTF010000202.1 GCA_021107195.1 Anaerolineaceae bacterium
ATGATACGCAAGGTTACGAGATGATGAATATCGTAAAAGGTTTGTCTGGCGCTCATCCGCTTCACTCCCCAAGCCCCGCGGCCAGCGCCTGTGCTTTGATTTTATCGGTGATGTGCGGCGGGAGGGTCATCCGTTGGATCTCTGCTTGCGGCAGATTGTCTTGCAAGGTTTCGGTATATGATTGCCAAAAATTTGCGAAGGCTGTATCAGGAAAAACACAACCATACACTGCCACATGGCGCACAAAGGAAAAGAATTCAAGCTTCATATTGCTGGTCATCTGAGCTGTCAATGCTTCCCGCACTAATGGATTGCAGGAAAATTGCCCAAATGTTTGCAACATGGTCAATTTTTTCAGCCTGCCTGAGTCGCAGCTTGCACCTTGCAAAAAGCGCAAAGGACTGACAGCGGAAAAGACTTTGATGTAGCCAAAGGTAAAGCGATGGACGAGCTGCCAGAATTTGAAGCGCAAGCACTCGTAACGGGTCAAACTTTCCCACACCCGGGGATGCAGGTTGTATCCAAACATATTCAAGTCTGACAAATAACTGTAAATCATTCCATTTTTGAGGATGACAAAATTATCCCCCATGAATTGCATGCCCTGATTGAATGTGGCAGCCAAGGCAAGGGTGGTCTTTCCACCGCCGCCGCGCGCAGCAAACACAAAGACATCGCCTTCATGGGCAACAGCCGAGGCATGCATCAGACTGCATTCATGCTGCTGCAGGAGCCAGAAAATAAAGAAGTCGATGATCTTCCCGGCAATGAAAGGACGTCCCGGAAAATTGGCATTGATGCGCACCTCAATGGTTGATGACTCCAGGCCGGCGACATCAAATGACCAGCCAGCTCCCATTTTATAGGTCTCTCCGCTGTGGTAAAGATATCCTGTTTTGACCCAGTAGGCACCATCCAGCGACGTACATCCGTGCAAATCCGGCTGGAATTTCCCAATGGTTACCCTGAGATCGGGGGAAACCGCAGGGTCATAATCCGTTTTGAAGCACTGGTAGCGGCCTTGCACATCCAGCAGCTTTTGCACGACAGGCCCGACCTGATCGAGAATATCAAATGTGCAGATGCCGTGAATGCAATAACGAGCTACCGTATCAGATGCCATCAACAACCTTTCGTTCAATAAAGAAGTTCATGGTTCAAAACAACTATACCAGCATTGATGTTTCTCCAAAGCTGACTGTCCTCCTGAATCAAGGAAGACGGCGATCAGGACCTGCGAGCAGCAATTACATATTGGTCATGATGCCCGACAACACCCGTTTCCACGATTTGAAAATGCCGGGAAAGGTATTCAATAAATTCCGGCTGATCCCATTCTCGTAAATGGCAGCGGTTCCTGGAACGAAAGCGCGACATAAGTCCAAGTCGGCTGCGTTCCGGGGTACTGAGCAAGAAATAGTTGCAGTTCAAGCGCTTCAAAAATTCGAGAAGATCATCCGGATGCGTCAGATGTTCGATCACATCCACAGAGATGGTCAGGCCAAATTCACCCTGCGGGGAATGATTGAAATCTGAAAGCGCCCATTTTCTTTGCGGGTATTTCTTTTGCAAAAAAACGAGGCTGCCCGGCATTTCCAGCCCGAGCGTTTCCTCTTCGGAAAAATATTTCATCAGCTTATGACCAGAGCCACAACCCACATCAAGGATACCGGGCAGTTTCTGTTCTGTCATAAAACGCCGGGCTGCCTGGTAAACCTCATCCTGAAAAAGATCGGCATTGAGCGTATCATCGAACTGGTGATATGTCTTGCGGGGCAAATACGCGGTGGTAATAGCATAATCGTCTTTGGTCTTGCCTTGCATCGCAAAAAACGCTGCGCGCAGATAAGCGGCCAGGGCAATGAATGGCAGGAAAGGCAGCAGCAGTTGGTGCTTATTCAGGCGGCGGGTGAGCTTATCCAGGCGGGTTGAAATCTGACCGGCCAGGGGCTGCCAGGAAACCATCTGCTGACGCAGGGAATCCACCAATGCGGCAGATTGGTCGGGCCGCTGGTGCAAAGTCAACGCTCGCTGGGCAGCGGCTTGAAGAGACACCCCCGAAAGGTCTGTAACCAGGGCAGCGCGTCCAAGGTGATCCAGTTCGGCAGCAAGTTCAATTTGATGATCGGTGTAATTCTCGCCATAGGCTTTCAAGCGAGGAGAGACAACCAGTGGTTTGGCCTGCTGCAAGGCGGTGATAATCGTGCCAGCGCCGGCCTGGGCAATCACGACCCGCGCCCGGAAAATCCAGTCTTCCATTTCCTGCATCGTGCAAAAATCAAAATGCCGGGCGTGCCGGGGAAAAACATCTGTAACGCCGCGTTGGATGACGACTGTCTCTTCGCTGGCAGCAGCTAATTCGTCCGCAGCCTGAACAAGACGGTCAAACCCTTGATGGTGGGTACCTACTGTCACAAAGATCATATCACCCCGCCATGATATTTGGCCTTGGGGCCGCAGGCTTCCAACAACTGCGGCCACTGCACCCAGAATTCATCCACAAGGGGATAGGCCAGTTTGCCGGTGCGGGAAAGCCCATGCACGCGGCACCAGCTTTCCAGGAAAATAGTCTTGATCCCCAGAATTTTGCCCCAAAAGAAGAAAGGCAAGGCGATCTCAGAGCCGGTGCTAAAAATGACCTGCGGACGTTCACGCAACAAGACCCGTAATGCCCAAACGAAGGTGCGTAAGAAAACCAAAGGGCGCTCGCCAATATTAGGGCAGAAATAGGTCGGAGCAATGCTGCGCACTTCTTCATCCCGGGAACTGAAGTGGGTGATGAAGAAAATATCGCAGCCTGCAAAAGCATCCAGCACTTGCAGGGTTTCTGTCAGGTGACCACCCTGGGTACACACTAAAGCCACTTTCAATAACTTACTCCTATGCAATCAATATACAGTAAAAGTCAGGCCATACCCCATTTTAACTTTCCGGGCACAACTCAAATTCGCTGGTTTTGCTGCTTGTACACACCAACGATGAGAACGTTGTGAAGGCGGTGGAGCTGCACAAACACAGGCGAGGCATAGCGTTGACAAACAGCCAGCTCCTCAATAAACTGCTCTTCAAAACGTGTGCCGGACTTGGATAAGGCATGCATGCGAAAACCTGCCAGGCGCTGCGGCAGGACATGCAGCCGATGACAGCGGCCTATCCGCAGCCAGTATTCATAATCCATGGTGTACTGCAAATCTTCATTCAGGCTGCCGATTTGCTCAACCAGAGACCGCCGCCAGAAGGTGGCCGGCTGAGAAATGAAATTCATTATTTGCAGAACACCATA
>JAIOTF010000170.1 GCA_021107195.1 Anaerolineaceae bacterium
CTTCTGCTGGTGTTGGTTTTCTGGGCGGTATTTCTCTTCCTGTTGGCGGTGGCTGTTTGTACTCCTTTTGCCATTCGATTGAACAATTTACGCTTTATCCTCGAGCGGATTTTCAGTGTGCTGGTCTGGGGAATTGCTGCGCTTCTGGAGACAGCAATCTTTTTGTGGTTCAGCTACCGGAGTACTTCTCGTTTTTCTGTGACTAAAATCTGGAAAACAATGGTGATTCTGGTAATTCTGGCCGGAAGCATAATGATGTGGTTGATCACCATGTTCCGGATGGAATTCTTTACCAGCATACCTTTTTGGGTTTGGTTTTACCATGATATGGGGCAGTATGATTTTCTCTTTCTGGGGGTATTGGCTGGCGCCGCTGCAGTGGTGTATTGGGTGCTGGCAGGGGATGAAAATGTGCGCCATAAGCTGCTGGTGCTGGTGCTGCTGGGATTTGCTTTGCAGGCAAGTTTCGGTTTTATCGCTGGCAATGGTTTCGCTTCTATTCAGCGCATGGCAGAGAATTCTGCCCACATGCGTTACTACGAGCGTGCTGCTGACAACCCGCGTTTGTGGGATGCATTGACCGATTATGAAACGCATTATGGCTGGGATCATTTTTTAGGCACAAAGCCACCCGGCGTGATCTCTTTTTACATTGTGATGCAGCGTCTTTCGAACCTGATTAATCCAGTGACGACTTACTATGGACGGCTCAGTCGATTGACCATGTTCCTGGCGTATGCCATGCCTTTGATCACCTACCTGACGCTGATTCCGCTCTATGCATTCAGTAAGATCTTTTTTAAGGAGCAGGAAATCTGGCTGCCGTTGATCTTCTATCTTGTTTTTCCCAACACGTTATTGCAAATGTTGGAATTGGACATTTCACTTTTCCCTTTGCTGTTCTTGCTGGCCTTGTTGCTGACTCATAAAGTGATTCGCACACAGTCTTTCTGGTGGGCATTAGTGGCAGGTGCTGCTGCTTATCTTTCTATCTTTTTTTCATTTTCCTTGCTGATGCTCATTCCTCTGTCGTTGGCTTGGATTGGGATAGAATACCTCTATCATTGGCAGGACACAAATTTTTGGCACAAGGTGAAGATCATTTGCGGCTATTTATTAGGCGTGATTGCATTAGGTCTGGTTTTCTACGGGATGTTCCAGTACGATGCCGTACAGCGTTATCAGAGTGCGATTACAATGCACCGGCAGATGAAACTTCTCGCGACCGGTTTTGAACAATTGAAAGATGCCTGGGTGTTGAACAGTATTGAATTCACCATGTGGATCGGTTTTCCTGTGGCAGTGTTGCTGGTCATGCGTACGGTGAAGTCTGGCCTCGCCTTTTGCCAGCGCCGGGCTGATGCATTGGACCGTTTGTATGCGGCTTTTCTTCCCACTTTTATTTTGCTCAATGTGTTTGGGCAAACCCGCAGCGAAGTTGGACGGCTTTGGGCATTCTTCATGCCACTGGTTTCCATCTTTATTACGCCTGAGGCGCTGCGGCTTTTCAAACAAAAGAAAATCTCTGTATATTTCCTGTTGTTTTTGGAATTGATAACAGCATTTCTGATTTTTAAGTTTCAAAATGCGTTGACTGATATTTGATTTGTTCTGAAGCGGCAGATAGTTTTGATTGCCAGAAGAAAGGAACGTTAATGGATCATTTTGAAAAGATTTACGCCAGTAAGGCCGATGAGTATCATCGCATGATTGCGGTGGAAGATGTGGATGGTAATTTGTTGCCAGCTCTGGAAGCGATAACTCTGCTGAAGGGACGACGTATTTTGGATCTTGGCAGCGGCACGGGGCGTTTGCCGCTTCTTTTGGGCGGCCAGCCCGCAATACTTGTCGCACTTGATCTTAATTATCCGATGCTTGCTGAACAAGCCAGGCAGCGGCAGGAAGTTGGCGGAAGTTGGCCCCTGGTGAATGGCGATATGCGTTGGCTGCCTTTAGAGAATGGTTGCTTTGATGTCGTTATCGCTGGCTGGGCGATTGGACATCTGCGCGGTTGGTTTGCGAGTCATTGGAAAGATCAAATGGGGCTGATTTTTGAAGAAATGCAGCGCATGGTCACGCCTGGTGGCGCTTTGATCGTATTAGAGACGATGACAACGGGCAGTACGCAGCCTGCGCCACCGACCGAAGGGTTGGCTGAATACTATCAGTGGATGGAAACACAGTGGGGGTTTCAGCGTCAGGTGATCCCAACGGATTATCAATTCGCTGATCTTGAGCAGGCTGTTGCCTATACCGAATTCTTTTTTGGGCCTGAACTTGCAAAAACCATTCGCGAGAATAAATGGGTGCGTTTGCCGGAGTGGACGGGGGTGTGGGGTAAATCCGTCTGATCGAGAATTGAGCCGATCAATCATCAGGTCATAGTTAAATATCCTGGAAGGAGCCTGATTGCAGAAAATATCCCTAAAATGGTTGGCTATGTTGGGGATTTCGTTGGGAGTTTTCATGGCAACCCTGGATTCTAGCATTGTCAATATCTCTCTGCCGGCGCTGGTTGAAGAGTTAAATACCGATTTTGTTACAGCGCGGTAGGGCTATGGGGTGCTTGACGCGGCGGTTTCTGTGGGGATTGCCATAGTACTTCTGCTGGGTGGTATATTGATCAGTGCCTGGGGATGGCAGTCTATGGCCGGGGCTGGTGCCGTTGGTGCTTTAAATATCACGAGCTTTCGACCACAAGCGTTCTGCTGCAGACCTTGTTTTCGACAACAGATCGTCCCGGTCGATACCGATAGCACGGCCATCTTGGACGCGAATCATTCCATCAACCATCACCATACTGACATCGTTGGCGTTCCTGTAAAGGAGCATTTGTTCGAAAAGGTTGTGTGCACTTAAGGGGGTTGGGAGATTCCCATTTATCAGTTGCAGGTCTGCTTTCCAGCCGGGGGCGAGCCGGCCAACTTTCTCGAGACCGAGGGCACGTGCGCCCCCTTCTGTGGCCAGGTGCCAGACCAGATGAGCAGGCATCACTCTCGGGTCCCGGTGGTGGGCCTTGTGGATCAGGAAAGCGCCTCTCATCACCTCGAAAAAGTCGTCGATATAGCCGTCGCTGCCTAACCCCATCGAAATGTCCAATGCGGCAAGTTCGGAGATGGGGGCAATGCCGCCGCCCACTTCACAGTTGGACAGCGGCTGGTGGCTGACGCGGACGCCTTTTTGGGCGATAATCTGCATTTCGACTGCGTCAAGGTGGACGCATTGGGAGGCCAGCAGTCCCGGGCCAGCGATACCAAGCGAGTCGTAGAATTGCAGGGGGCGCAGGCCGTATGTACGCAATGTGTACTCGGGTTCGTAAGTGCCCTCCGAGACATGGGCGTGCAGGAGCGCGCTTCTCTCGCCGGCCATGTCGAATGCTGTGCGGATGAATTCGGGGGAACAAGTGAAGGTGGTGTGGATACACATCAGGCCGGATACCAGGCCGCCTTCCCGGTTGCAGGTCTCGATGAAGTCGGCGTTTTCTTTCAGCCCCAATTGCCCGTTTGCTTTGCTGACGCGTTCTGTGGCTTCAAATGACAGAATGCCCCTTATGCCGCTCCGCAAAACACGCTCTTTTTGCGTGGACAGGCAGCCCGGCAGCGCAAATGGCGCTTCGGTGCAGTTGTAGAAAGCCGTGACTCCGCTGGCGAGCATATCAGCGCAGCGCAGGTCGGTGGCGGCACAGATCATGTCGTGATCCAATGAATTTTCGACCAGCGGCCACCAAAAGTCCTCAAGGAAGGGCCAAAAACCGGAGGGCGCATTTTCCAGCGGGATGCCGTGTGCCAAAACCCCGTAGATATGGGTGTGGGCGTTCACAAATCCCGGGGACAACACTTTGCCCGGTGCTTCTATGATTTGGTCGTTTTGATATTTTCGGCGCAGATGGTCGTTGCTGGCTATATCTGTGATCGAGTCCCCCTGGATGCGCAGGCCCCAATTATGTTTTGGTGGTTGAAGCGCGCTGCTGATCAACCACTCTGGAAGGATTATTGTAGTGCTCATGGAGTACTCCTTATCCGCGGCAGGCCGCATTTCAAATATTTCCCTTTCCCTGCGACGTTTATTGCTTTTTCGCCGTCGATGAGCACTTCGCCGCGCAGCAGGGTTTTTACAGGGTAGCCTTGAAGTTGGAATCCTTCGTAGGGGGTGTAGTCGACGTTTTCGTGAAGCATGGTGTGGGATAGCGTCTTTTTTATCTTTGGATCGAACAGCACGATGTCTGCGTCCGCGCCGGGGAGGAGTGATCCTTTGCGCGGATACAGCCCAAATATGACAGCAGGATTGGTGCAGCACAGAGACACCCATTGGTTCAGGCTGATCAGCCCTTTGCGGACGCCGTACGAGTAGACCAGGGCCAACCTGGATTCGATCCCGGGCAGACCCCCGGGAATCTCCGTAAACCGTTCGCTCCCCATGTCTTTCTGTCCAACGAAGTTGAAGGGGCAGTGATCCGTGCCGATGGTGCGGATGCTTCCGGTGCCTAGGGCGGCCCACAGCGCCGCGCAATCCTCCGCTTTCCGCAGCGGAGGCTGGCAGACGAATTTTGCGGCTTCAAACCCGGGTCGTTGATATTCGGCCTCCGTTAGCAGCAGATATTGGGTACAGGTTTCACCGAGGACATTTTGCCCCCGTAGTTGCGCGGCTGCCACCGCTTTGGCCCCTTTGGCGGATGAAATATGGACGATGTAAACCGGCGCGCAGACGGCCTCCGCCAGGGAGAGTATGCGCGCCACCGCCTCTCCTTCAGCAATGTCCGGGCGGCTGAGGGGGTGATATTGTGGGGCTAGTTTCCCGCTATCGAGCAATTTTTGCGTGAAGTATTTGACTATCGAGTCGTTTTCGGAGTGGACAATGACGAGACCTTTGTGCGCGGATACGGCTTGCAGCACTTTCAGAAATTCGCTGTCAGTCAAACGCAGACCAGCGTAGGTTGTATAGACTTTGAACGAAGTGACTCCGGTCTCGATCATTGCGGGAATCTCGTCGAGGGTGCTGCGGCTGGCGTTCGACAACGTCATGTGGAAAGCGAAATCTATGGCAGCCCGATTCTCGGCCAGTGATCTTCTCGCGGCCAACGCGTCAACCAGAGATTGGTGAGGGGCAGTTTCGACGAAATCAATCACCGTGGTTGTGCCGCCATGCGCGGCAGCACGGGTTCCGGTGAACCAATCGTCACTTGATTTGGTCTTGCCGACGGGCATTTCGAGATGGGTGTGGGGGTCGACCGCGCCGGGAAGTACGTACAGCCCACGGGCATTGATCGTTTTTTCGCCGTGTAGTTTCTGGCCGATGGCAGCTATCTTTCCGCCAGTGATCCCTAAATCAGCCTGGAAGGTATCGGATAATGTCACCAGTAAACCATCGTGGATAACAAGATCGAAGGGCATTGGGCCTCCACATATTATTTCGCATTTGAGCAAAAGATGGCAGGTTGCTTGTGACTCGTGAAATGTGATGCGTGATTTTCTTATGCATCATATTCCTGTGCGGCTTTTGCGCTACGGGATTATTTCACTCGTCAGCGCCTGCGGCGCGCAGACGGACGAACACAGCCCGCACGATCTGCACTTTTCGCTGTCGAGTGACGTGATTATACTTTCATCGCGGCGGGTGTTCCCGAAGAGTTGACGAGCGTTATAGGGACACACTATCACACATTTTCGACAGAGGTTGCATAGGAGCGGATCAAAATAGAATTTGAGACCGCTTGAGGTTTGGTTGGAATCCAGGTGGGGCAGAGCAGATCCAATGATCTCCTCCAGGCTGGCGTAATCATGTTCCGTAAGCCATAGGGCTAATTTATCCAGGGTCTTCGTAAACCACTCGTTGCCGTAGAGTATGGGAGCCGAGCACACGCCAACGGCATCAGCCCCGGCCATGGTCATTTCGATCACGTCCGCAGCGGAGAAAATACCACCTGTGCCTACAACAGGTTTGCCAAAGCGTTTCTTGAGATCAGCGACGATAGAAAGCGCCAACGGTTTGATGGCTGCGCCTGACATCCACCCTTTGCCCCCTGCGCTTGCCAGGAGCGGGCGGCTTGTTTCGATGTCGATTTGTAGGGCCGGGCCAATCGAATCGATGGCGGTGAATCCGCTGCAACCCGCTTCCAGGGCTGCCTCAGCGGTGGGCAGCAATTCAGCGCCCCAGTTGAAGCTCAACTTGGCCAGGATGGGAAGATCAGTGTTGGCTCTGACAGCCGCAATTAGCAGGCTCATCTCAGCAGCTGAATAAGAGACACATTCGATGATATCCACGCCTTCGCTCAGTGCCACAGGCTCAATGAACTTTTCGACATCATGTGCGGTGTGTCCAACGCTGACGATCAAAGCTCCTGGATGGCCTGCGAGGGCCGGGATTTCTTCGTAAACCCATTCTTCCCAGGAAATATCCGACCACTCTTCAGCATTGATGAGGGTGTTGCGTAATCCCCTGGAGGCCGGAGCGAGGATGTGCGGGGTGGGGTTGACGGGCAGCGTGGGACGTAGCGTCTTGGTGACGACCGCGCCGGCGCCGGCTTTGTATGCCTCCCAAATGCCCGCGGCGCCATAAGAGCGCGGTCCGGAAGCTAACACCAGCGGGTTGGGTAGTTCACAATCGAATAGCTGAGTTCGTAGTTTTGCCATTTTGCACTTTACTAATCTTTATGCGGCCAAGCTGCAACCAAGGGATTCTCCGCGAAGACGCGGAGGATGCCAAGTTTTTCTTTGCGTTCTTCGTGGTTCGAAAAATCTCGAGTATGGCTGTTGGGTAATCTACAGCGGGTCAACTGGTTCACCAGTGTATGGCGCAGCCCAGCCTAAACGAGAGCGTTGCTTCTGGGCTTCACCGGATGCAAGGGCTTCGCGGACTCTTTCGAAGGCGGCGTCAAGCCCCAGGTCGTGCAGTTTGCTCTCATTGGGCAACCCGCTCTCGGGGTCCCAATCCCGCAGGGTGTAATATCCTGCCAGCATCTCGGAGAGATGGCAGACACTGCCTTTGGCGTTGCCAGATGGTGAGGGAATTTGCGTCATCCGCCAGGGCAACACGTCATCCGATTTATCGATGCCGTGGAGGGCGTTGTAGCAGCGTTGCAAATTGTAAATGCGCTCGCCGATGCGCTTCAACTCGTCAACATTGAGAGACATGCCGTTGATGGCGTTCAGGGCGTTGCATTGTTCCTGCCAGTATATTTCCAGCATGACGAAAGTGCCGCCAGATTTGCAATTTCCACAAGAATCTACGATGGCCCCGTAATCCTCGCCATCCTTTACCAGAAAAGCCTTATATTTGGTTTCCAGAGGGTCAACCAATTCCGGGAGATATGCCTGTCCATATCTTGCCCCAGCTCTGCCCGGATAACCGGTTTCATCGACGACAGGAAAAGCCTTAAGGTGATCTGCGCCTCTGGAAGACGTGGCGTGGGCCAGGCCCATAGATTGTTGGGCGCGGCCATCTTGTGCGGGGATATCTTGTCCCTTTACGTGCATGGCGTATCGCTCCGCACCGCCACCCAACTTTTTTGCGGCCCAGGCGGCGCCTTCCGCTAATAGATTGCCCAGGTAGCCTTTACGGTACGCAATCCGTTCGAGCAACTGGAGCATGGTGTGATAGTTTCCCCACACAAGAGCGAGGCCGTCACAATCATCAGGTGTCAGCATTCCTTTTTCGGCTAGTTCCAGTGCAAATGCAATCGCGCTCCCGGCTGATATCGTATCCAGCCCTAAGTCATCACAAACTTCATTACCCTTAAGTATTGAAGGGAGATTTGCATTGCAGACTCTTGCGCCCAGTGAGTTCAGGGTTTCATATTCGACGCTCATAGACATGCTGCCGGTAAATTCACCTTCCTTCACAGCATACACTTTATCACATCCAACGGGGCAGTTGCGGCATGAGATATCCCGGATGAAGTGGTTTTCATGGAGGGCATCTGCAGAAATCTGATCGAAATTTTCGAAACTGCCATACCGGTGATTTTGAGTTGGGAATCGTCCCATAAAGTGCATCAGGGAAATAATACCAGGGGTGCCAAATTTGCTGACGGCTGGGAAGAACTCATTTTTTCTGATTGCTCGATGGTATTTCAATGTTATTTCGAGCGTTCGTTTGGGATTTGAAATGGGGAAGCCGCGCGTGCCGCGCACAGTAATGGCTTTGAGATTCTTTGACCCCATGACAGCCCCCAGCCCTGAACGGGCTGCGCTTCTCCGGGGAGTTAGCTGGATTCCTGCATAGCGGACAAGGTTTTCCCCGGCAGGGCCGATAATGGCCGTTTTTAGATCGGGCTGGCCGGTTTCGTCACACAGCCGGTCTTCCGTTTCGAAAGTCCCAAGACCCCAAAGATGTTCGGCTGACCGGAGTTCAACCTGTTCATCGTTGATATAAAGATAAACCGGCTCTGGCGAGCGTCCTTCGAAGATCACCAAGTCGTAGCCCGCCATTTTCAATTCCGGCCCGAAATGCCCGCCGGCATTGGCGTCACCGTAAATACCTGTCAGCGGCGACTTGGCGATGAACTCGACCCGGCCCGAATTAGGCACCGGCGAGCCGCACAGCGGGCCGGTGGCGAGGAACAGTTTATTGCCGGGGTCGAGTGGTTCGACGGACGCGGGCACTTCGTCCCAAAGAATCTTTGTGCCGACGCCATTGCCGCCGAGGTAATTCTCAGCCCACTCGACCGGCAGGGGAAGTTTTTGGATTTCGCCGGATGACAAATCAACCCGCAGGTATTGCTTTGCGTAGCCCTGGTAAGGAAACCCTTGTGCGGTACTGTCAGCGGGTTTGCCCTTGTGTGGCCGGGTGCGGTGTTCTGGTATCCGTTTGAGTTCTGCCAGCAGCGTATCATGCATGGTCTGCCCGCCATCGTCATAGCGGACGGTGATAGCTCCCGGCTCGCACACTTTCACGCACCAGGGGTCGCCATCGCACAGGTCGCATTTTACGATCACAGCTTTGCCTTTGCCCGGCAGGAGGTGCAGCCGAATGGCTCCAATCTGGCAGGCACGTACGCATTTACTGCATCCGGTACACAGATCTTCGTTAATCACCACGGCTCCCAACTCGTTGACTCCAATTGCACCGGGCTCCGGGCAGGCTGCTATGCAGGGCTTATCGTCGCAGAGTACACAGGTAATGGGAAGAAAGCTGACCTCGGAATGGTCTTCCCGGACATGGATGCGAGCCAGTTCGGGGTTCGCCACGCCTTCATGCTTCAGGGTGCAAAAAGTTACACAGGTCTGGCAGCCGGTACATTTTTCGGGCGAAATTTCGAGACGCATATTACTTACCTTTTTGTGACTACTCTGCCGCCTGACACTTGCACCTGCGCCAGGCCCGGTGCAGTGCAGGTGAGACGATAGTCCCTTTGGGGATTTTTACAGGACGCGTTCCCTTCACTTTGTGGAAAGTTCCAGCTTCGTTAGAGTTTCTGGCAAGGGATGTCCATTTTCGTCCCAGCCGCGTAATTCGTAGTAGCGGTCGAGCATGGCGTCCCAGTCATGGATGATACCGGTCGGCGGGCTTCGTCTGAATCCGGGTCGGCTTCGTACTCGTACACGGCTAATGGTTCTGCAGTAAATCTCTGGGGCAGAGTGTCATCTTTTCTGCCGAAGCCGTGCAATTGATTGAATAGTCTCTCCAAATTTACGATTCTTTCCCCAATTTCAAGAAGCGATTCTTCGGTGTAATCGTATCCCAACGCCTGCAAACCTGCGGCCAGGTCAATGGGCATCAGTGCGTATGTTTCGGCGGTGCTGAACTTGCAAACTCCGAGAGAGTCGACCACTGCACAGAAATGCTCTCCGTAGACTACGACGTCCGCCTTATATTTTTCATTGGATAGCTCCATCAATTCCGCGAGAATTTCCTCCGGGAAGAGTTTTCGGGCCACCTCCCAGTTACCGGCCAGATCGAGGGCCGGCATCCCGTAAAGGTGGTCGGCACCCCGGTTGCTGGTGGCGTGCCCCAGGCCGAAGGATTTTGCAATCCGCGGCTCCTGTCGGGGAATCTCAAGCCCTTTGACGTGCATGGCATATTTCTCGGCGCCGTTGCCTATCTCCCGCGCGGCTGGCAGCACTCCCTTCGAGAGCAGCACTCCCAGACCGGTTCGGAAGGCGATGTCTCTGGTCAGCCCGAGTATGGTTTCAGAATCCCCCCATTCCAGAGAATGATCGGGGTGATCCAGTAAACCTTTTTCGTGGCACTCCAGGGCAAAGGCAATTGTCACGCCGGTGGAGATGGTATCCAGGCCGTATTCGTTGC
>JAIOTF010000323.1 GCA_021107195.1 Anaerolineaceae bacterium
TATCAATTCTTCAAGTTCTCCGGTAAACCGATCTTCTACCAAGATACTTTCCAACTTGGGAGACCCCTTAAAAGATTGGATCGCGCGATTTGTCAACACATGCATATTGGTTTTTGCATCCACCTTTTCCTGGAGGATTTTACTGGCCTTTGATTGAGCGGAACGTTCAAGAATATCCACCTGAACAGCAAACTTGGTGAGGAATAAACCTTCTTCAAACCCGCTATTGCCGCCACCCACGACCAACACTTTTTTACCTTTATAGAAGGCACCGTCACATGTCGCACAAAAATGAATATTGGTTCCAATTAATTCATCCTCCCCAGGAACACCTAATTTGCGATACCGCGCTCCAGTGGCAAGCAACACGGCTCTGCCTGTATACTCCGATCCATCAGCAGTATTAATGCAGTGGTATGAACCAACCTGATGTAACCCCGTAACCTCTTGAGCCTCAAGGATTTCAACGCCAAAACTTTTTGCTTGTTCGACCAGGCGATCTGAAAATTCAGCCCCGGAAATGCCTTGTGGAAAGCCAGGAAAGTTATCCAAAGCCTGTGTGATCGAAATTTGACCTCCAAGACCAGATTTTTCAATTACAAGGACATCCAAGCCTGCTCGCGCCAGATAAAGAGCAGATGTAAGACCTGTTGGTCCAGATCCTATGATAATCACATCATAACAAGCCTGATGGACTTTTTGTTTAAAGCTCATCTTTGCAGCCAACTCAGCATTAGATGGTTCCGTTAAGATAGAACCATCTGAAAAAATGATCGTCGGGATAATATGCCGTCCCTGGTTCGCTTTCTCAACAAAGGCCATTCCTTCCGGCTCTTGTTCGATGTCAACGTTGGTATATGAAACTCGATGTTCGGCAAAAAAGCGCTTGGCTCGCTTGCAATCTGGACACCAAACGGTGCTGTAAATTGTGATTCCAGATGTATCTTGTTTTTCCATTTTGCACTTCCTCTTGGCTATTTATTTACAAATGATTCTAAGGGTAAAATTTTTTCTTCTCTATTACTCGTCCAATTGCATTCTTCCTATAATATATAGACTTCTTCAATCATTAAATCCTTTCTTTTGCTGATGAAAATAAAAGCCAACGCTCTTTCTCTGTTCTGAAGAGATTAGACCAAAACAGCCTTTAAAATCACAAATCTTCAAAACCCAATCCTTTTTTGATACAAGACTTAAAAGTATCGACCACTAACGTGCGTAAAAATATCTCTCGATGGAGCTTATGGGTTACAATTTATCCAACTCACAGATTGAAACCAACCAAAAGCGATATACGCATATTGTCCTATCTCCACCACAGAATGGGGAATCTAAGAATGAACCGCAAAATGCCTGTTTTGAAAAAGATCAACGCCCTTCTGCACTGGAACCGCACCAGCCATTGGGTGTTCAGCGGGTTTGTGGCGTTACTGGCATTAATCGTCTATGTCTGGTGGCCGCTGGTGGAAGAATACATTGCCACCTACAATCCGGCTTATCCGTGGTGGATGCAATTTGACTGGCTGCTGTTGGGCGATTTTCTGGTAATGAGCCTGCTGATCATGGCTAATGCCAATCTGCGGCATGACCTGCCAATTGCGGTGATTGGTCTTGCCGGCGGGATGGTAATTGAAAGCTGGGGCACGCAAACCGAGTTGTGGGTCTACTACACCAGCGAACGTCCCCCATTATGGATCATTCCTGCCTGGCCCATTGCAAGCCTGTCTATCGATCGACTCTTCTCCATTTTAAATCACCTGCTGCGCAAAATTCCACAAAAGGTTTATACGCTTCTCTATTGGCTCATTTTCCCCTTTTTCTATGTGCTCATGCTCATTTTCGTCTGGCCAACAGTGAATAAATCCCTGACCTTGATGGCCCTGTTGATGTGCGCTTTTTTGATCCTCACCCCGCAGGTCAAAACCCGCGAACTGGTTTTGACCTTTATCGCCGGGGCTGGACTGGGCTATTTTCTGGAACTGTGGGGCACGACTCGCCTGTGCTGGATCTATTACACCCTGGAGACCCCACCCTTCTTTGCAGTGCTGGCCCACGGTATGGCAGCCGTCTCCTTCTGGCGGGTTAAAGAATTATGGCTGATCCTGGCACCCAGGCTATTCCAACACAGAGAACTATCCAAAGAAGCAATTAACACGCAAATACCCATCGTTGATTAAAAACGAAAGAAACGAGATCCATGCATTACAACAACGCCCGCCTCCTGTACTTTTCTCCAACCGGCACAACCCGCACCATTCTGAAAAAGTATCATCTCAATAAAACGGGGTAACGCTAAGATTTTGGAAAAGACCATCCCAAATTGAGTTCAATAGCCCGTGATGAAACCAGGTCAGCTAAAGGTTGGATCAGGTTTGTACCGGAAATGCGATCATTAAGATAATGGTAGAAACTTACATCCAGTTTCCTGGCCGTCTCCGCTAGTGTCGCAAAGGTATCCCATGCCCGCACGCCATCCTCGGTACGAGGCCCAAAACTGACATCCCGTTTGCGCACTCGCTGGCGCACCCCCAGTTCTGACGCATTGTTATGCAGCGGCAGTTCAGGATATTTCAATACCAATAACAACCTGTCCTTCTTGGCTTTCGTTTTGGCAATCCTTTGGTCCAGTGCGTCATATCCAGTGTGGCTTGAGAATAAGTCATCAAACTCACTCTCCAATCGCAGCCGTTCTTCCACTGTAGGTTGTTGGCGGTAGTCCAATAACTGATGGTAATACTCCCAGAAACGCTTCAGAAAATCACTCAGTA
>JAIOTF010000328.1 GCA_021107195.1 Anaerolineaceae bacterium
CACCGCTAAAGCGCGTGCGGCTTGGCTGAGTGACCAATGGCAATATCTTTGTAATCTGCGCTCTGCTCTTCCCTTGCCTGCCTGACATCTTTTGCTTGCACACCACCAGTATCTCGTTTTCATTCAAAGACGCCGCCTGTATTATAATAAGGCTATGTTGAATATCGACATTCCCGGGCGCGGCCAGTTTCATCTGGAACATTTGGTGCTGGACGTGAACGGTACACTGGCGGTGGACGGACAGCTGATTGATGGTGTTGCACAAGCGCTGGCTGCTTTGCAGGGCCTGCTACGCGTCCATCTGGTAACCGCCGACACCCACGGTCATCAGACCGAGATTGACCGCCAGATCAACTTGCAGGCTGTGCGCCTGGCGAAAGGCAATGAAGCCCAGCAGAAAGCCAGCTATGTGCGCAAACTGGGTGCTGACAGTGTTGTGGCGATTGGCCAGGGAGCCAATGATGCCGGGATGCTGGCTGCCGCGGCGATTGGCGTAAGTTTGATCTCTGTCGAAGGCCTGGCAGTTGAGACCCTGCAGTCTGCTGATCTGCTGATGCCCGATATTCTTTCTGCACTTGCTTTGTTTCAAAATCCAATGCGAATGGTTGCCAGTTTAAGAAAATGAGTTTACCCACCAGCGAACCGCTCTCTCCCGATCCTGATCGCTCTTTACCGCCCGCCCGAAGGCGGCGCCGAAGACGTCGTATCTTGCCGCAGGGCACAGATCAGCAATACAGCTTTCTGGAAGAATTAGCGCAGCGCATTACCCCTTCTTTTGATTTCTTCCTTTTTTGCCTGATCGCCGGCCTGCTGCTGGCTGTTGCTTTGTTCACAGACCAGTGGCCTCTGGTTGTTTTGGCTGCGCTGCTGGCTCCTTTCATGGCGCCGGTGATCGGCCTTTCGCTGGCCATTGTTTTGGGGTCTGTGCGCTTTTTTATGCAGGCTTTGGGCGGGCTGCTCATTGGCGGGGCGCTGGTCTTTTTGAGCGGCGTGCTGGGGGGAACGCTGATCAGTTTACGCTCACCCCAGGCATTGACCACCATCGCATATCAGTTCACGCAATTTTCCTGGGCTAATTTCCTGCTGCTGACCCTTGGTGCGGGCATGACCACCTTTCTCATTGTCCGCTCACCGCGCCAGCGGCCGCTGGTTGCCAGTGTAGCTTTGGCCTATGAGGTGCTTTTGCCTTTGGGCGTGGCCGGGTTTGGATTGGTCAGCGGCATTCCCGGGTTATGGCCCGATGGCTTATTGGTGTTTGTTGTGCATCTGGCTGCGGCCATTTTGGTTGGGGCAGCTGTCCTTGTAGTGATTGGCGTGCGGCCGCGCGGCTTTTTTGGCTACACAGTCAGCACTACTTTGGTGTTGGCAGCCGTAGCCGCAGTGGTGGCGTTGAGTGGCATGGGAACCGCTATTGGTTTGCAGGTGGCTGTGCCAACCCATACGCCTACCCAGACCCCGACCGCTACTCACACTGCCACGATGACCATCACTCCTTTGCCGCCGACAGGTACACCTACCCCCACCAATACCCTTGTGCCAACCCGTACTCCTACCTTGACTGTCAGCCCAAGACCGACGCCCATCTACGCCCGCATCAAAGCCAGTACCGGGGGCGGTGTTCTGGTACGTGAGGAGCCGTCACGCGATTCACTGGTTGCCATCAGCTTGATGAATGGCATGCTGGTAGAGATTGTGCCTGTATCTGAGGTGCAGGAAGGCAATACGACCTGGGTTAAAGTGATCACCGCCGAAGGTATCGAAGGCTGGGTGGTCAATACATTACTATCTACGGCGACTCCGCCTGCGCCGGGCTCATAGAGCTGCCGAATTGGCGGCATGCAGTGTAAATTGATCCTCTGCATGATTCTTTTGTTAACAGGAGTTTGTACATGACCGTAAATTTTGGAACTGACGGCTGGCGTGCTGTTATTTCGGACACTTTTACTTTTCACAATCTGCGTCAGGTAACGCAGGCCATTGCTGATGCTGCCGCTTCAGGAGCCTGGCAATGCAGCCAGCCATCGCAGGAGGATGCGTCGCAACCGAAGAAGGTGGTGATAGGGTTTGATACCCGTTTTCTTTCTGATCGTTATGCCACAGAGGCCGCCCGCGTGCTGGCTGCCAATGGTATTCAAGTTTATCTCAGCCAGGGCGATGCGCCTACACCGGTTATTTCATATGCCACGCGCTACCTGAATGCGATCGCCGGTATTGTGATCACTGCTTCACACAATGCTCCCCGTTATAACGGCATCAAGCTCAAATCAGGTTTTGGATGTTCCGCTCTCCCCCAGCAATGTCGAGAGGTGGAAGTCTATCTGAATGACAACGAAGCCCAGGGCCGCGGCCCGAACCTGATGGATCTGGGCCAGGCCAAAAATCTGGGATTGATCAAGCGCTTTAATCCTATTCCCGATTATTCAACCCATGTGCGTACCTTGATTGACTTTGATGTGATTGCCGATTCCAAGCAGCGTGTCGTGGTCGATTCCATGTATGGATCAGGACGAGGAACGATCGCCGGTATCCTTCAGGGCACCGGCATTGAAGTGCATGAGATTCGCAATGAGATGAATCCTGGTTTCGGCGGCATTCACCCCGAGCCGATTCGTCGATACCTGCATACACTGGCCGGGGCGATCAGCACCGGCCTGGGTGATTATGGTTTAGCCACAGATGGCGACGCCGACCGTATTGGAGCTATGGACGAGAAGGGCAACTTTGTTGACCCGCATAAGATCATGGCACTCTCCCTCCGCCACCTGGTGGAGAAGCGCAAACTGACCGGTTCGGTGGTGCGTACCGTTTCTACCACTCGTATGATTGACCGCCTGGCAAAACGCTATGGTTTGACCCTTCATGAAACCCCGGTTGGTTTCAATCACATTGCTGATTACATGCTGAGTGAAGATGTTCTCATCGGTGGCGAAGAATCCGGCGGTATTTCCTTCAAGGGGCACATTCCCGAAGGCGATGGCGTTCTTATGGGTCTTCTGTTGATCGAGATCGTTGCCAGCTCGGGGGCCACGTTGTATGAACTGGTTGAGGAACTGATCAAGGATGTCGGCCCTGCGTATTATGAACGCCGGGACCAGCGTCTCAGCCGCCCGGTTTCCAAAACTGCTATGGTGCAGCGTTTGCAGGATGATGCTCCGGCAAAGATCGGCAGCGAAACGGTGGTCGAAGTGTCCACAGCCGATGGGGTCAAGTACATTCTGGCAGATGATTCATGGCTGCTCATCCGTCCATCCGGCACAGAGCCGGTGCTGCGTGTGTATGCCGAAGGCCGTTCTCCAGAGATGGTTTCTGCATTATTAAAATATGGCGAATTGGTGGCAGAGAGTGTGAAATGAAAGTGATTAGGGAGTAGGTAACTAGGGAGTAGGGAAAAGCTTTCCTGGTTGCCTAATTGCCTAGTTGATGAATTGACAGGCGATAACAATTTGTTATAAGATCCATACCAAGGTGAGTATTTCTATGATCATTCAGATATATACTATGCAGTCTGTAGAGGAAGCGCAGGCCGCGATTGATCTGGGGGTGAACCATATTGGTCTCACGCCTGCCGAGCAGGGTTTACCAGGGGAGATCTCTTATCAAAAGGCACGAGAAATCTGTGAGAGTGTTGGCAGCAGGGCGACCAAAGTGGCTCTGAGTGTCGATGATAATCTGGATGAAATTGTGCGCATGGCGCAGGCCGTTCAGCCGGACATCTTGCACCTTTGCGCTCTTTTTGGTGCGGTTCCGTCTGCAAAGGTACGAGAACTGCGTCCGATGCTCCCCGCCGGGATGCGTATTATGCAGGCCATTCCGGTGGGCACCAGCCGGGTGGCGGTTGACCATGCTTTGGAATATCAGGAAGTGGCTGATCTGTTGATCCTGGATTCAGTTACCCCCGACATCAATGGTATCGGTGCCTCCGGGGCTACCCATGACTGGAACATCAGCCGCGAAATTGTAGAAAAGACCCGCATTCCCGTCATTCTGGCGGGCGGTCTTAAGCCAGATAACGTAGCTGAAGCCATCCGCGTTGTGCAGCCGTGGGGCGTTGATTCTTTAAGTCACACCAACAAGGCGTTGCCTGGTGGTGGTTTCTGCAAAGACATGGCGCAGATCGAAGCCTTTGTTGAGGCGGCGAGAGCCTGATTAAAATCAGATTGGATTAAAAAAGATCGGGCTGAGAAATCAGCCCGATCTTGCTGTTTTTACAGCAGCACCTCCGGAGGATTCAGGTCGTGCTTATTTGGCAGTGTTGGCTGCTGTGCGTAATCTCCGTGCCAGGAAGATGATCGCAACCATCAGCAGGGCCAAACCGAACATACCGGGCAGACCGACATCATCAGCAAAACCTGATGTAGGCAGTGCAGAAGGTGTGGCCGTAGTCGTTTTCCCTTCCGCAGCCAGCGTAAGCAAGGCGGCTACTGTTGCCGTCAGGGCATCGAAATCGGCTGCGCCAACCTCCACTGTAACCTCTTCCGTGGCGGTGGGCACTGGGGTATCAGTGGCCACGATCATCACTGGGGTGGGGGTATCCGCCGCTGTTTCCTGGGTTGCCGTGAGCATCAATGTTGCACTGGGAGTCAGCGCCTGTTGCATTACAAACGATTGTTCTGTGGCGGCGACCGATGTGGCCGTGTTCTGGGCGTTGATCAGTGCTGCTTCCTGGGCTGTTTTGGCCTGCGACTTGGGGGCAATTAACAGGACATATGCTGCGATCGCTCCACCAATTAGAAGGAAGAAGGCGAAAATGATGCCGATGATTACCACAAAGGTGCGGTTGCTGCCAGGCTTTTTCCCGCTGGTGTCTTCCATGTCGAGTAGTTCATCGTCATAGTCAGATTCAAACGGCGGAACTTCTTCTTCGAAGTCATCGAACAAATTATCATCAAACAGATTATCGTCGCTCATAAGTGCTTCTCCTCCGGGTTAGGATGGCTCTGTTGCCATAGGTTAATTTTATTTCAGTATGTCTAAATTTACCAGTGGTATTGTAACTTCCTGACTGTTTTCCAATCGAACAGCGGCTGCACGGGTGCGTAGTCCATTGTCCAGTGTGGTTAAACCGGGAAGGATTTCTGATAAAATACCGGTTTTGCCGCAGTAGGGCGGGGTTAGCACCCGAATGGTTTGACCGGCTGTGAACACATCAATCTCCGGGCTGTTTTCTGCAGAGGCAGGCAGGGTGATCACTGCTTCGGGGCGTGCCCCGCTAAAAGCGTCCCATGGTGTGGCGTTGAGGGCGATGCTGCGTTGCTCGTTGGTGGTCAACAACTTATAGGCAATATTGTTGATCGCCATCTGGCCAAAACCTTCCAGCACCAGGATAGGAAATTCTGCTTTTTCCGCTGCCGGAATGAGTTCGGGCATGATGGACCCCAGGATCAATCCCCTCAGTGGCAGTTGTGCGGCCACATCCAGGGTTTCCGGGCGGCTGCACCAGCCGCTCAACACGATCGAGCCGCGCATGCTTACGTCCAGTTTGGCCGGCGTCAATTCTTCATTTGGCGTGTTTGCCAGGTTCACCAGCAGGCCTTGATTGATCTTGCCATTGCCCCAAACGCCTTGCAGCAAAGCCCCGTTGGTCTCTACCAGCACCCCTTGCTCCGGGATTATTTCAATCACTTCGCCTTCCAGGCCGGCTTTGATGCGCAGCGGTGGACGATCTGCCTCGATCAATACCTGGCCGTTGCTGATCATCACGATCACCCCGTTGACTGGGGCGCGCACAACCCGGCGGAAGATCTTGCCAGTTTCGGCGATCACATCGCCTTCCTGAATGCGCTCTCCCAGCTTACGATCGATCAATTTTCGGGTCTCGGCAGCGCTTGCCAGGCTCAACGCGCGCTGCACGTCGACCAGGGTATGCTGATTTTGCTGCCTTGCTTCGGCTACAACGTCAGAAGCCCCGACGATTTGACCCACCTGAACTACGACTCGGCCCTTGGTTGGCAGCAGCCGTGCCCGGCGGATCTTTGTAAGTGGGATGATATGCGTTACAGGTGCTAACATAGTCGTCTCTTTATCTAAACGTTGCAAATACTGTACCAGGAAAGCGTTATTAGTTGCTTTCCAGAGATTTTTGCCATTTCTTGAGCAGGTCCCGGCGGCGGCCGTCCTCTTTTGGCAGCAGGATTGGCCGGCCGCGGGCATCAATGACCGCGCCGCAAATCCCGCCCACGATCTTGAATCTACCACCCCGCTTGCCGTGCGGATCAACTTCTGTGCCGCGCAGTGCATCCAGATGGATGTTAGCCGTTTGGCCCAGTTGCAGCGGCAGAGATACGATGCTGCCTTGTTTGATCTGAAAAGTTTCTTTCAGTCCATTTTCATGTTCCAGACGCACATTCAAAACCGGCGTACCGTAGCGTGCTTTGGAGATTGGGCAAATGACCGTCCCCAGGTTGAGGAATGCACCAGATTCCAACACTTGAACCGGCAGCACCGGGTTGAAAGCTGCAATCGTTCCCAGACTTGCCGTCAGGTTATTTTGATCGAGGATAATGGTGCTGATGCCGATTGGCTGCAAGCCGTCCAGCAGCGTTAACAGGCTCTGGGCAGGGGTGGGCGCATTCCGCAGTACAGCCCCACCGGCTAAAATGGGTTCAAAGGCAAACTCATTTTCCCAATCTTCCTGCCATTTTTCGTTGATTTCCTGCATCGCATGGCGCAGGATCAGCCGGGCAACAGCCTGTTCAATTGCCATTGCCATCTGGTCGAGGGGCTGGCTGTTGGGCGTGATGCTCTTCTGCCACAGATAGCTGACCAGAGTCTCTTCGTTGATTGGGATCGGTATCCATTGCATGATCTCGGCTGGTTCATACAGGTCAAGGATATTGGTGATGTGGTTGCCCAGTCCGATAGGATAGACCTTGTTGGTCAAACCACCGGCAACCGCCACACTGAAAGTGGTGGATGAGGCGCCAATATCGACTCCCATCACCCCTTTGTTGGGATTATAGATCTCGCTCAGAAAGCGCACGATGCGCCCGAAGGCTTGCGGCGATGGTGACGGTGGTGTGCTGCAGCGTTTACCCAGCGTCTGCAATCCACCGATCTGGTTGTAGCGAATACGGGTTACCACGCCGGTCAGCACTGCTTCGGCTGGGCTGATATTTTCCAGGTCAATCGAGGGACGCACATTGGGGGCGGTGTGTACCGAGAGCCATTTTCCCAGAACTTCCTTGATCTTTTTTGCCAGCATACGGTTCCCGGCGTAGATCACTTCGGGGCGTTTGTCATCCGGCAAAATGCGACTGGCCATCATAATCAATTCAACCATTTTCAGCACCGAGCGGCTCGCCCCTTGCTGTGTGCCGCCGGTCAGAATAATCAGGTCCGGTTCGGCTTTGATGATTGCATCGATCTTTTGGTCGGTGGAGCGCGCATCCGAAAGTCCAAAGCTGTCAATCACTTTGGCCTTGGCGGTTGATGTCAAATTCTTCCCGCTTTGCAGAGAAACGTCATCCAGCAAACCGGCGTTGATCACTCGCAGGGTAGGGCCTGCTGAAAATGTGATCGCCATGCGGTCGATACCGGAGCCGTCGGCTTTTCCCGGGATGATGATGTGCTGCGAATCCTTGTCCAGCAGTTTGCGTCCGGTTACGGCTTGCAGGTCTTCAATCGCCAGGTGAACACATTCTCCCGCATCGCGGAAGGGGGCATCCACCGTTGAGGGGGCGCTGCCGCTGGCGATGAAGTGGTATTTCCTCTCCACCACGTCAAACAGGGCGGCCCGGGTTTGTGTGGAGCCGATCTCGACTGCCAGAACAGATTCAGCATCAATCATTGAAGTTGCCATAGTTTTTAAGAAATCAATCCGGGTAATGATTGCAAGAATTGCAAAATGAAATCCAGACGTTCGATCAGAGCTGTGATCGCAGTAGCATAAACGCCTGCAAACAATGCGCCAAGTGTGATCGCAATGAAAACCTGCCCGATCTTTGCCAGATTTTCCATCAGTTTGGTACGCTGGGCGGGGGCGTTCGCTTTGGGTTTGGCCGAGAAGTGGAAATATGCCAGACTGCTGACTGTGCCGACCAGCAGTACGCTGGCTGTGATGATCTGGAAGACAGGCCCGCTGGCCTGGGCGGTGCTGGATTGCATATCGAACATGTTGATCGCCGCCCGCGACTGGGTTACGATGGTACCGGTCACTGCTCCGCTGATGATCACGGCCGCACCCGCACCGACCAGATAAGCCATGGGGATGCTGCCTAACTGCGCGAACTTGGGTGAGAGTTTGGTCAGCAGCAGGATGCTCAACAACAGAGGGAAGATCACCAGTGCCCGCTCAGGCATGCTGCCATGCAGCAGCGGCCAGACCAACCGCGGCAGCAGCACCTGATAGACGATCAGAACTGCCACATATCCTGCTGTAACACCCACAAAAATATAGGTTGCCAGCCGGAACAGCGGATTATCCCCGAAGAAATAGCTGAAGATCATCAGGGTCAAGAGAAAACTGGTGAAAGTCCAGAAGAGACTGGAAGATTGCATATCCTCAGGCCTCGCTTTGTGTTCTGCGGCTGGTAATCAGGATGACAAATAGCTCTAACAAAATGCCGACCAGGATCAAGGCAATCACTACTGCAATACCGCCCTGGAAGGCGATCCAGTAAGATTGGCCTGTGCCGGGCTGCTGCAAGATGTTTTCATAGGATACACTGCCAGCCAGCCCGGAGAGCATCCCGCTCAATTGCCCGGATTGTACATACGGTTCCAACATCGGAGCTGCCTGGGCGCTCGAGATGAGCAGCATCGGTGTGCTGCCCAGGGCAGGCTGCACCTGCTCGACCCAGCCACGTCCGGTGTCCACACTGTCGGTGATCACGATCACTGCGGCAAAATCGGTCAGGCTGTTGACACCCTCCAGCGCGGGATGGTCCCAGGGGATCAAACCATCATGGGTGACGGTTAAACCATAGCGGGCAGCCTGCTTTGGCCGCAGCGCAAGTTCCTTTAATGAGGTGATCCCGCCCGGCAGGTAGCCGAGGCTGATGGTGTGCGTGTTCAGTGTGTAGCCCGAGTCGATCATTTGCTGGCTGTAATAAGCCTGTTGCAGCAAGTCTTCTGCCAGGGCAGGACCGGCAGGCACAGTTGAGATCACTGCTATGCGCTGTTGTTTTTGCATTAAACGCTGAATGGCTGCATTCGATGCTGCCTTCAATTCTCCGGCATATCCCGGTTCATAGTCCACTGCCAGCAGCACCGGTGACCCGGCTGTCAGACTCTCAATCTGATCATAGAATGGCGTGACAAAGGGCGAGAGGTACGGCCGGCTGGGGGTATCAACCAGGCCTGCGCCTCGAAATATGATCAGCACGACGATCAATACCAGCGCCACCACAAGCTGCATCAGTCGTTTGGAGCCCTGGGCGCTCTCGCGTTTAGCGCTGCTGGGTTTGTTCTCGTTCTTTAACAGTTCTTCCAGCATACCGGCATGCGCTTCCTGTGTTTCGGTCATTTTCAGTTTGACCGAGTAAACTGGCGGCTTGCGATATTTGATGGTTTGTTTGTCGGCAGGAAGCACACCGCGCAAACCAGCCAGCGGCCCCGATTTTTCAATACGTTCATCCAGGCTGCCGGGGCTTTCAGGGGCTACTGCTTCCACTGGCCGCATGGCTGCCAACCAGCCAGGAAGCTGTGCAGGAGCCAGGTCGGCAGTTTCTTCCTTTGCTGCTTGCTCAGGAAGAATTTCGCTGGCTTCTTCGGTTTCTAACCAATCCGGCAGGTTATCTGCGGCGAAGGGGTGCGCATAACTTTCGCTTGTTGTTTCCCCTGCTGTTTCTGGCTCAGACTGCTCGTTCTCCATAAATGGTGAAGCGGACAAAGGTTCAGCTTCGGCGGCAGGTATCTCACCTTCCGCTGGTGTTCCATCTTCTTGAGACTTGATCCAATCCGGCAAATCTTCGCCCTTGAAGGGAGCATCGCTCACTTCTGCGCTGACCGCACTGGTGAATGGATCGGCGGAGAGGCCTTCAGTTGGTACCTCTTCAGCCGGTTTTTCTTTCTGGTGGAAGCCGCTTAACAGATCGGCCTGGTCATCACTGTCAGAATCACCAAACATCGGGGAATCCATCTCCATGCTGGCGGCATCGCTTGTTTCGTCTTGCAGCCAGGAGGGCATTACTTCCTGCCCGGCACTGGCTTCCGGTGCTGCTGCGGCAGCGCTGTCGGGCGCCATATCTTGCAGCCAGTCCGGCAAATCACTCTTTTGGGCCGGTTGGTCCGTTTGGGCAGGTTGGCTGGCCTGAACAGGTTCACCGGGTGCTGCTGGCGCTTCCTCTGGTTTTTCTTCGGTCAGCCAATCGGGCAGGGTGGTGTCTGCTGCCTTTAAATCCCCCGAGAAAGGCGTTTCGCTGTTAAGCCAGTCTGGCAATGCTTCATTTTCATCGTTCGCAGGAGAAGTGAACGGTGCCGGGCTGTCTGTCGCTTCCATTGGTTCCGGCGCAGCCTGGTCTGGTTCCTCTCTGAGCGTGTTCAGCCAGCCGTTCATTTCTGTTTCTGGCTCATGCTCTTCTTTCTTGAGGCGGTCGGTGATCTTCCTGCGCGGTTTCTTCTTTATCGTTTCATCGGTCTCTTGTGTATCCGATGAGAGCGGCTGCTCGTTGTCTTTGTCCAGTGTTTCCAGCCATTTATCCAGGTCTGGTTTTTCTTCCGCTGACAGATCATGGTCCGCACTTTCTTTTCTGGCGCTTGATTCCTCCAGAATGTGCAGCCAATCAGCGTTACCCTCTTCTTCACTGTCGTCCGGGACAGAGAAAGGCGCAGTGTCCGCTTCTTTGGGAGCTTCATCTTCGATGTTGCTTGAAGAGCGCAGTCTGTTAAGCAGGAAGGAATCGTCTTCTAAGGCTGCTGGCTCGGTTTCTTCGGGAATTTCATTTGCCGGTTGTGATTCTTCAGAGCCGGCCAGTTCCCGCAGCCAATCCATCTCATCTTTCGGGGCGGGAGTTTCCGGCGTCTTTGCATCGCCGACGATCGGCTTGAGCTGTGCCTGACAGTATTGACAAACCTCGGCGTCTGCCGGGTTTGGTTTTCCACACATGGGGCAACGTTTAGTCTCTGGCATAATTATCCACTATACGGCCGGTCTGCGCCGAAGACGATTCGCAGGCCGGTTGTCAAACTTCCAAGACCAACGCCCAGCAGAATGCCGCGGGCGCCAGCCATGGGTAAGGAATTGATGAAGTTGGAAAATCCACGCAAGCCGGGCACATCGCCGAGCAACAGGCCGATGTACCCGCCGGTGGCGATCAGAAAAACGAAAGTGCTGACCACGAAAACCCAGGCCATCATATCCTGGCGCTTTTTTAACAAGCGCAGACTGGTATACGTCAGGCTGATGGCCAGCACCGCCAGCAAGCTGGTTTCTACGGGCACCTGAATATGGGTGACTACGCGCTGGAACCCGGCATCGGCCGGGGTGAACCATAATCCGGCAATAAAGGTCACCAAAAAGGCCAGGAGGAGGAACAGGCTGTAAAGATTACCGGCTTTGGGGGCGTTCAGTTTTCCGAGATGCACCGAAAGCAGGTTGTAAATTCCAATCAGGGTGGCCACACCGGCCACGATCACCGCACAGGCCAGCAAATAGGGCTGAAGGACGTCCTGCAGCAGCGGGATGGGCAAGAAGCTTCCCATCAGGAGGATCACGGCGACGGAAATCGCGATGGCGGTAGCAACAGGTGCTTTCATAGGATGGCAGACCCCAATAATGATTCGATCAGTTTCAAGACCGCCCCCACCACCAGGGTGATGATCAATACCCAGCGCAGCAGGTCTTGTGCCTGGATGCTGGAGCGGTGAAAATTTCCGGCTTTCAGGTATGCCGGGATGGCAAACATCTCCTCGCCGATCAGCGGTTCCTGGGCGGTGGCATACAATACTGCCTGGGCGGGCAGTGCATCACTGGCCGCTATGGTGAACGTGCCCTGACGGTCTGCTGCTTCGCAGAGCAAGGCGATCTCAGGGCCATAATTCCCGATGAGAATATTGGTATACACTTTTTCGCGGTGCACAATCGGCATTGTGCCGGCCACATAGGAAAATGAGGTGGGGCCTGTCATCCGGCCGAGATCAGGCCGGTATTGTGCCATTGCACTCCCGCTGCGGTAGGCAGATTGCAAGGTGTCCTGGCTGAGGATGGCTAGGCTGCCGCTGCCGCTGGTCACGATTGGCGGCTGGTCGCTGACGATACTTAACTGCGCCAGCCTTCCCAGTGTGCTTAACCCGGAAAGAGCAGACGCTGCGTTGGCTTGTAATATATTGGCTTTACCCAGGGAAAGATGTACGCCCCGACCATCTTCGATGGCCAGACCGATCGCCCGGCGCAGCTTCTGGAAGGCAGGCAGGGGACGGAGAACTTGCTTGCGGCGGGGCCTCATTTTTTTGGTGAAGCGCAATGAAGTGGAAGGCAGGGCCGACAGGAACATGGTCAGGCCGCCCAGAATGACGATTACCAGTCCAAGCAGTTTATCAATGGTGGTCAATGTAGGTCATCCTCCTTCCGTAAAAGGGCTGCAAAGGCACGGCTTTCCTGTGGGTCTTCAAAAAGCGCTGCCAGCGCTTTCCATTCTCCGTCCTGCAAACCGGAACTGATGAAAGGTTGTGCAAGATAGATGGTTTGCGAGAGCAGCACGGTCAATGGGCCAGCAGATTCCAGCATTGCTGCGGCTGGTCTACGCAGTCCCCATCGTTGCAAAAACTGTGCCCATTCAGACCAGAAAGAATGTTCGTACATCAATCCCAGTATAGCACAAATTCAAAGATATACGAAATAATTGACGTTTGTACAAAGGTGTGCTGAAATTCTCTTAAGACCCTCTAATTTTTGATGGAATAATGCGGATTCCCGATCGATGAGCATCTTTTGTGCAATCGGCACGACTTGACTCAAGGTAAATGGAGTGTCACAATAGATATGGTAAAAGCTTTGTATTGGAGTGAAAGTACAGGAATACACAGAAAGCAACTTTATCAGATATTTTTCTGCATTTTATAGACCGTTCAGGAGAGAGAATGATGACAGAAGGGCTGCCTCCCGCAAAGAAACTGCTTGTATTTCTCAGTTATGCCAATGAAGATAAGCGCAAGGTGCGCGGGCTGTATAAGCGCCTCGTGACGGATGGATTCGATCCCTGGCTGGATGAAGAACGACTCCTTCCCGGGCAGGATTGGGATCTGGAGATTAAAAAAGCGCTGCGTGCCAGTGACGCCATCCTGCTGTGTTTCTCTCAACTCTCTGTCAGCAAAGAGGGGTATATCCAGCGGGAATACAAACGCGCCATGCGCTACCAGGAAGAGAAACCCGAAGGGACGATCTTCGTCATTCCTGTGCGGCTGGATGAATGTGAGATCCCGTATTCTTATCGAGGGTTGCATTATGTCGATTACCCCGAAAGCTATGACCGGTTGGTGGCAGCTTTGAACGTGCGGGCAGGGAAAGAGAAGTCTGAGAAAGCTGCTCCCGCTCCTCAGAAGAAACCAGGAAAACGTGCCGCGACTCCAAAGAAACCGGCGGGCAGCTCCAGCGGCGATGATGGCGGCCCGACCTACAACTTCAATGGACCAGTACAAATTATGGGCAAGTTTGTTGGCAGAGACGACTATAATACTTATTATGGTAACCAGACGACCAACATCAATTCACCAAATGAATTTGCGGCGGCTTTACAGGTTGTTCAGGCGCAGATCGCTGTCTTGCAGCAGCAAGCAGACCTGACGGCAGCCCAGCGACAGGAGGTGCAGAATGCAGGGGAGCAGGTGGCTGAAGCAGTACAGGAAGCCGGCCAGCCTGAACCGGACGGGGAACACATCCAGGACACCCTGCAAGGCGCGAAACAGACGATGGATTCGCTGGCCGGCAGCATCGGTTCGGCGGTCGGGTTGGGCACAACGCTGGCAAGTCTGATTGCGATGGCGATGAAGTTCTTTGGCGGGTAGAGATGCAGGGAGAGGCGGGAGACATGACAGACAAACAACCGAATTACAATTTTCATGAACCGGTGCAGATTGCCGAATTCATCGGCCGCGACCAGCATATTACCGGCTTCACTGCTCAACAGGTGGAGCAGATCATTGAAAAAGTGCTGGTTTTTTTCCGCGAAGGCGCAAATTTTCTGCCGGTTGCGGGCCAGGGTGAAGCCTTTGCCATCGAATGCAATGGCGAGAAGCTGGTCTTCAAGCCGGGGGCAGCCCACCAGTTAGCCTTTCTCCGTAACACGCGCGCCTATTTGCTTTCCCTGACCATCAACCGGGAATACCGGCGCTGGGCGACGTGCTTTGTTTCTCTGGCCGGGAAAATGGATGTGCGCCAGGTGACCGAAGGCCTGCCCATGGTGTATACGGAATGGATCATCCCGACCGGCGGGGAGGGTTTGCAGGCGCAGCCTGAACAGAAACGGCTGACCGACATTGCGGAAGCGATGCACAGCCATCCGGCCTTTGTCATCCTCGGGGAACCGGGTTCGGGCAAAACCACCACCCAGCAAAAGGTCGCCTTTGATGAGGCCCGCCGCGTTCTGGAAGGGGAACAGAGGCGCATCCCGCTGTTTGTGCGCCTCAGCCAGCAGGGTGCACAGGATCCTTATGCATTTCTTCAAACGGAATGGGAACGGCGCACCGACATCTCCTTTGCGGAGGCGCTGGCTGCCGGTCAGATCCTGATCCTGGCGGACGGGATCAATGAAATCCCGCGTGAGCAAATGAACGAACGCCTGAAAGCCTGGCGGATTTTTGAGCTGGAGCACCGCGGGGCCAACCAGTTGATCTTCAGCGGGCGGCGCATGGATTACGACAACCAGCTTAACCTGCCGCGGGTGCTGGTCGAGCCGCTGGATGATGAGCGCATCACGACTTTTTTGCAGCGCCATCATGCTGAAGGCATGCAGGAACTGCTGGACGATCCCCGCAGCCGGCTGCGCGAGATGGCCGGCAATCCGTTGAACCTGTTTGTGCTGACGATGGTCTTTCACAAGGCAGGTAAGAATTTGCAGTTACTCTCTAACCGCGGACGGCTGTTTGAGGCTTTCACCTTTTATTTATTGAACAATGAGCAAAATTGGCATCCGGACCGGCTCAGCGTGGATGCCAAAGTGAGCCTGCTTTCCGGTCTGGCTTTCGCCATGCAGCAGCAGGGACAGGGAACCACCTTTGCCCTGGCAGATGCCAACCGCGCTTTGCCGGACAACGTGCTGGTGATGGGCGAAGCTGTGCCGGTTGAGCGGATGAAGTTTTTCCGTTTTGGGCGCGGGGCAGATGTGCTCGACCCGGCTGTACGGCCGGATGTGCACTTTTATCATCACCTGCTGCAGGAATATTTTGCGGCCCGCGAACTGCTGCGCCGCTTCAACAGCGGGGAAGACCTTTCGGCGCTGTGGCAGGCACCTCGTTTTGTGGATGAGGATGGGATGGAAGAGGCCGGTCTGGGGGAATGGGACCCGCTGCCGGAGCCGCCTACCAGCGGCTGGGAAGTGACCATCATTCTGGCGGCCGGCCTGTCGCGCAGCCCTGAAAAGTTGATCGATGCCGTGCGCGGGGTCAACCCGATCCTGGCCGGGCGCTGCCTGGATGAGGCCGGGCTTGCTGTAACGACGTCCGGGGAAGAGAACAACCCGCTGAAAGCGGTGCGGGAAGACATACGCGCTGACTTGCTGGCTGACCTGTATGACCCCCACTGCCACCTGCGCGCTCGCTTGCTGAGCGGTACTGTGCTGGGGCGGATTGGCGACCCGCGTTTCAAACCTGAAACGATCAACGGGGTGCAGGTGATCCTGCCGACCCTGGTGGACGTGCCGGGCGGAGAATACCGGATCGGCAGCCCGCAAGGAGAAGCGGAGGCCTATGATGATGAACACCCACCTACGCCGGTTACCTTGCCCGCCTTTCAGATCGGCAAATGGCCGGTGACCAACGCCGGGTATGCCTGCTTTATGGATGCCGGCGGCTATCAAACTGAAGCTTATTGGCAAACGGACCTGGCGCGGTGCTGGCTGGCGGGGGAAGAGGTGACCGGCGGGCAGTTTCAGACCTGGTTGAATGTCTGGAAATGGTTGCAAAGCCTCGGCGACGTGCGCCAGGCGCTGGAGTCCAGCGGCAACTATACCCCGCAGCAGATTGATTTCTATGAACACGTTGCAGGGTTGACGGGAGAGGAATTGAAGGCTGAGTTGGGCGAAAGTCTTGCTGAAAAATCGCGCACACAGCCTGCTTTCTGGCGGGATGTCCAATACAATACTCCCTCCCAGCCGGTGGTGGGCATCACCTGGTTTGAGGCCCGGGCGTACTGTGCCTGGCTGGCTGCCCTGACGGGCAAACCCTGGCGCCTGCCAACCGAAGCCGAGTGGGAAGCGGCGGCGCGCGGTCTGCCCCGGCGCGGCAAATCCCGAAAATACCCCTGGGGAGAGGAATGGGACCCGGTGCGGGCCAACACCCTGGAAGGGCGTGTCATGCGGCCGTCACCGGTGGGCGCCTTTGCCGCGGCGGGAGGGGCGGGCCCCTTCAAGGCCGAAGACCAGGCCGGTAATGTATGGGAGTGGACCAGCAGCCTGTATTTGCCCTATCCTTATGATCCTGTAAAGAGTGAGCAGCCAGAGGCAGAAGGAGAGCGCGTGCTGCGCGGCGGCTCCTGGGACGATGATCGTTGGGCTGCCCGCTGTGCGTCCCGTATCAGGCTCCTTCCCCGGTTACTTCGACTACACTTTCGGGTTTCGGGTTGTTCTCCCTGGCTCTGATTCTGGTTCCTGATGACGAACAACCTGAAAGGTTGTGAAGTGTATCCCCGGAGCGCAGCGCAGGGGACTTCTGGATTCTGGTTTCTGCGGTTCTGTCCCCGAAGGGGGATGTTCGGGGGAGGCTTGCTCCCGCGGAGGGAGCCGAAAATACGCCAATTATGGTAGACTGGAAATGCAGTCAGCATTATGCAAGTCACACAGGAGGACAGGATGAGTGTATTCAGGAATTTATTCTACAAGCCATTTTCTCCGGAGCATAAGCAAGAGATAGATTCCTTGCTGGCTGAGTTGATCAGGATCGGCGAGCGGGATGATTTTCTCTCCGAACGCCCGGGGCCGCCTTTTAATGGTCATTGCCGCCACATGCGCGCGCGTGAGATTGGCAGGCGGCTGGATGAGATCGGCGGGTTTGATCTGATGGAATACATCTACCTGCGTGTCAGGAAGAAACTTGGGTTAGCTCTGGCTTCTCATCTGGAGTACGCCTGGGCTGAGATCGGTACCTGGATGAGCTGATCGTTTTCATCCAATTGAAATGATAATCAACAAACGCCTCCCCTAAATTCGGCAGAATTTGGGGGAGGTTTGGGTGGGGGTGTTTTTGGCCGGTATTTTGTGTGTATGCGGGCTGGTTTCTATTTTCAACCGCACCCCATCCTGGCTTACGCTGTACAAGGTTCTCCATTTTTCTGACGAAAAATAGGGAAGGAATGTAAATAGCTAAAACGAGGTTTTTCTTTTGCGTTGATATGCTTGTGTTTTTGAACGATAGAGGTGGATTTATTTCTCCATCCTCTCTTGTGCCGCTTCCAGGATTTCCGTGGTGAAGGCCTGCGAAACGTCCACATCCTCCATTACGTCAAATTCTGTCAGCATGTCAGCCATGGCCTGCCATTGATCCATCGTCTGCCAGCCGTAGCCCTGTTCGCAGACGGCGTCGGCCAGCTCGCTTTCGAGCATGTATTGTTGGTGGTCGGCGTCAGCTTCGGGGCCGGCGTATTGCAGCACGATTTGGGCCGTTTCTTCCGGATGCTCCGCCGCGTACTGGATACCTTTGATCGTGGCGGCCAGGAAGCGGGTCAGCAGTTCGGGCTGTTCAGCCAGTATTTCGTCTGAGGTAACGTAGGTCAATCCCAGGGTGGGCACGCCATAATCGGCTGCATCCCATACCACCAGTTCGTACCCCCAGCTTTGCAGCAGGTAGGGTTCGTTGGATTTGTAGAGGGGGTAGATATCGATCTTGCCTTCTGAGAGGATGCGCGGGTCAAAGCCCACATTGATCAGCTCCACCTGGTCGCTTTCCAGCCCGGCGGCCTTCATCAGGGCGAACAGGTCAGGCGGGGGGGTGCCTTTATAGCCGACTGTGTGTCCGGCCCAATCTGCCGGGGTTTGTATGCCCGACTCTGCCAGGGCGGCAAAGGCCTGCTGCCCGCGCTGACCGATCAGGGCGATCGAAACCAGCGGCAGACCCGGGTCGGCCCGGCGCTGGAGCATCACGCCCGCATCCTGGGTGGTGACGTGTACTTTGCCGGCGGCGAGAAGCTGTAGGTGTTCGCCGCGGCCGGGGGAATGTTGAATGGTGACTTTCAGGTGCTGTTCTTCAAAATAGCCTTTTTCCTGTGCCACATAAGCGCCCACAAACGGCAGGTTGGCCTGGGGTTTATACCCGGGCATGAAGGTCATTTCCATCCATTCAGCACCGTCCGCGGTGGGTGTTTCGGCCGGTGCGGTCTGGCAGGCGGTAAGGATGAGGGTGGCGATGAGGGCCAGGATGAGAGGAAGTTTACGGGTCATGGGGACTCCTTTGTGTATTTTGTCCCCTTTGTAAAAGGGGGAAAGCTGCGGAGCAGCGGGCGAAGTCCTCCGCAGGAGGGGGGATATCTCAGGCTGAAGAGGCGTGAGTAGTTTGATGGGAAAATCGTTAACAAGTTTGGCAAGATTTCATCTGGCAACGGTATCAGTTAACGTGCTTGGCGGGCGCATGCCATGCGCCCCTACGAAAAATTATTCCTCCACTGCAATGGCCTGCCAGAAGACGATCTTCGTTTCCAGCATATCCAGCAGACGGTATAAAACCATTCCGCCCGCCGCCAGCAGCAGGATCGCGGCGAACATATAGGGCAGGTTGAGATTGTTATAGGCCAGCCACATCGTGCGTCCCAGTCCGCCGGATGCCCCCGTCCATTCGGCCACCACGGCCCCGATCAGCGAGAGCGGGGTGCTGATCTTCAGTGCCGAGAACAGATAGGGCAGGGCGTACGGTACGCGCAGGTGGAAGAAGGTTTCCCAGCGGCTGGCGTGCCACGAGCGGAACAGATCGAGCATGG
>JAIOTF010000359.1 GCA_021107195.1 Anaerolineaceae bacterium
CGGGTTTCGTTGCGCCACCTCACCTTGATTTTTGAATTCTGTTTTTCTGGGTTCTGAAATTTGTAGGGGTGTGGGGGCTTGCCCCCACAAAAATCGTTTTTGAAAAATAGAGGTCACCATGTCTAAACAATTTGGCGGTTTTTGGCCGCAAGTCACTTCATTTTTAAATCTGCATATCGCTTTTCGAAAAGCTTCACGTGGGAAGAGGAGCAAAACCAGCGTAGCTGCCTTTGAATTTGCCCTGGAAGATAATTTGTTTGTCTTGCAAGAGGAATTGCAGAACGGCAGTTATGAGCCAGGAGGTTATGTTTCCTTTACTATACACGACCCCAAACGGCGCCTGATCTCGGCCGCCCCATTTCGTGACCGGGTGGTGCATCATGCCCTGTGCAATGTGATTGAGCCCATCTGGGAGCGCAAATTCATCTATGATACCTATGCTAATCGTACAGGAAAGGGGACGCACAAGGCGCTGGATCGCTGCACGCAGTATCTGCGCTGCTATCAGTATGTGCTCCCACTGGATATTGTGCAGTATTTCCCTTCGATTGACCATGAAATACTGCTGAAAACGCTTGCGGCAACGATAGCGGATGAGCAGGTATTGGGGCTATGTGCGGATATTTTATCCAACGGGGAAGGTGTGCAGCATGATGCTGCTGTACCGGCATTGTTCCCGGAAGATGATTTGCTGAGCTTGTTGCGCCCGCATGGGCTGCCGATCGGCAACCTGACCAGCCAGTTCTGGGGCAACGTGTATTTGAGCAAACTGGATCATTTTATTAAGCGGGAGCTGAAATGCAAGGGTTATGTGCGTTATGTAGATGATATGCTCCTGTTCAGCGATTCAAAGTCGCAATTGCACGAATGGCGCGAAGCGGTGATCGCGCAGTTGGCTGCCTTGCGGCTGGTGGTGCATGAGAACAGCGCCCAGGTGCGTCCCTGTCGGGCGGGACTGCCCTTCCTCGGCTTTCAGGTGTTTTCCGACCACCGGCGGCTCAAGCGCCAGAAGGCGGTGCATGCCCGGCGCAGTCTGCATGCAAAATGGCAGAGTTATCAACGTGGTGAACTGGATGCGGACCGCCTGAACGCCAGCATCCAGGGCTGGATCGGGCACGCCTGCCACGGAGATACCTGGGGACTGCGGCGGGATGTGCTGCGTGAGATCGTTTTGTAAGACGGGGAGAGTATGCAGACATCACCTATTTTCAGCAAGACGTACGATTTTTTGCTGTGGCTTTTGGCGCACACGGAGAACTTTCCCAGGAGCGAGCGTTTTCGCATGGCCAAGCGGCTGGAGGATACTGCATTTTCTTTCTATGAATTATTGGTGGAGGCTTCTTTTCAGGAAAACAAGCGTTTGAAGCTGCAGGAAGCAGATATGACGTTGGTTAAGTTGAAGCTTTATTTGCGAATGAGCCATGATCGCAAATTGACTGGCATCAGGCAGTATAAACATGCTTCGCGGATGCTGATAGAGATCGGCAAGCTGCTAGGCGGCTGGATAAAGAAGTCAGAGGCGGATGGGGCAGGGTCACGTCATGCAGCGTGAGCCTGTGGGGGCCTGGCGAGGGTCTTGCGGGGCGGCTCCTGGAACAATAATGAGAGGAACGTCCGCTCTGCCAACCGCAACAGGAACAACCCGGATAACAGGAACAACAACAACGGGTTTCGTTGCGCCACATCACTCTCCATTGTATTTATGCGGGCCGGAATCTGTACTATCGGTACTCGATTTGTATTATAGTGCAGGCGTGCCCGGAAGGTGAGCGGCCAGAGTCCCCGTCTGTGCATTTAGATGCACAGGCAAATATCAAAAAGCCCGGTTCCCCGTGTCGTGAGAAGCCCTGGAGCCGGGCAAACTTTTTATCACTCGCTTGGGAACAAAGCCGGCGAGTTTTCTTAACTGATTTGCCATAAAAGCCAGCCACTATAAAATCTCCCCTAAAATCGTTGATTTTGGGGGAGGTGGTGCGTTAGCGCCGGAGGGGGTGTTTTTTTGCCCGCGGCAAGTAATTTTCCTCAAGGACAAATCTATATCTGGTAGCCTTTTTTTTGAGAACAAACATATCAACTTTAGTGTCATTTTTCCTCTAAATTCCCGAAGTGATTTGGTGCGTTGGACACAGGCGTGCGCCAATAGCTAAAAAGCACCCCATCCTTACCTTCCCCATTTTTCTGGCGAAAAATAGGGAAGGCATTTATTGATTTTGTAAACGGTGAATATTTGGTGACTGGTTTTATTCGATACCTTCGCGAAAATTCTTGCTCGCTGATTTGCTCCCCATATTGAAATCTGTGCTTTTGTTTATAGCGAAGCCAGGCCGATTGAAATTAATTTGTGAGTATGTTGCGAAATTATGGATATATCGCGTTCGGGAACAAAGCTCCCATCTTTTGCGTCTTTTAAGCAGGCAGTCCCTGTTTGCAAAGGAGGAGTATCATGAAAAGACGCGTAACGATGGCAATAATGCTGACTGTGTTGCTGCTCAGCATGGCAGTGGGAACCGTTTCTGCGGATGGAATCATCATCCCCGAGCCGCCCCCCGACGAACCCATCTGGCCGGAACCCATGCGCCAGTTGGTCATCCGCTATCACCATGTCGATGTCGAGATCCGCGACCAGATCGCCGTCACCCATGTCGATCAGGTGTTTTACAATCCCAACGACTGGCAGGTGGAAGGCACTTATATCTTCCCGCTGCCCGCCGGGGCCACAGTCAGCGACTTCCGCATGTGGATGAACAATGAACCCGTCCAGGGCCAGGTGCTCACCGCCGAAGAGGCGCGCCGTACCTATGAGCAGATCGTGGCCCAGATGCGCGACCCCGCTTTGCTGGAATATGTTGGCCGCGACGCTGTCCAGGCCTCCATTTTTCCCATCCCGCCCGGCGAAGAGCGCCGCATTGAACTCGAATACACCCAGGTCCTGACCGCCGATAATGGACTCGTGCGCTATGATTACCCGCTCAATACCGAGAAATTCTCCGCCTGGCCGCTGGATGATGTGCGCGTCACCGTGCATATTGAATCTGCCCAGCCCATCCGTGCCGTCTATTCACCCACCCACGCCATCGACACCATCCGTGAAGGGGAACGCTACGCCAAAGCCAGCTACGAAGAACGCAACGTCACCCCTGACAAGGATTTTTCGCTGTTTTACTCGATCGGCGAGGCAGAAGCCTTTCACCTCTTCACCTACCGCGACCCCAGCGATCCGATAGATGCCGATGGTTTCTTCATGATGCTTCTCGCTCCCCAGCCGGAGGTCTCCAGCCGCGTGGTCAGCAAGGACTTGATCCTCGTCCTCGACCGTTCAGGCAGCATGGAAGGCGAAAAATTCGAGCAGGCGCGCGCCGCCTTGCGTTATATCCTCACCCATTTGAATGAGAGCGACCGCTTTTATTTACAGTCCTTCAGCTCCGGGATCTCGACGTATGCCAATGGTCTGCGCTCAGCCAGTGAGGCGGATCAGGCCCTGCGCTGGGTCGACCAGATGAGCGCCGTCGGCAGCACCGACATCAACCGTGCCTTGCTGGAAGCCGCCGCTGTGGCGGATCGCGAGCGGCCCACTTACTTGATCTTCATCACTGATGGCCTGCCCACCGAAGGCGACATTGAACCGGAAAAGATTTTGGACAACTTTGCGCGGACCGCACCGGACAACCTGCGTCTGTTCCCCTTTGGCGTGGGCTACGATGTCGACACTTTCCTGCTGGATACCCTCAGCCAGGAGAATCACGGTTTCAGTACTTACGTTCAACCAGGTGAGGCGCTGGATGAGGCCCTCTCAGCTTTTTACGCCCGCATCAGCACCCCCGTGCTGACCAATCTCGAACTGGATTTGGGACGCTTATCTGCTTATGATATTTATCCTGACCCCTTGCCCGATCTTTTCGCTGGTTCGCAGGTGGTGGTCACCGGGCGTTACCGCAAGGGCGGTGTACACAACGTGCGTCTCAGCGGCGAGGTCAATGGCCAGCGCCAGGAATTTGTCTACCCGGAGCAGCGCTTCACCGAAGACAGCCGTTTCGATGTGCAGCCATTTGACGATCTGCCTCGTTTATGGGCCACCCGCAAGATTGGCGCATTGTTGCAGCAGATCCGCTTGCAGGGCAACAATCAGGAATGGGTCGATCAGGTCGTACGCATCAGCATCCGCTACGGCATCGTCACCCCGTATACGTCTTATCTCGTTACCGAACCGATGCCATTAGGGGCCAGTAACCAGCGTGACCTGGCCGAAGAAGTGTATGCTGAGATGGAAGCCATGCCAACCGCTCCCACCTCTGGACAGGCAGCCGTTGAGAAAGCAGCCGATGAGGGCGAGTTGAGTCAGGCGCAGGTTGCCCAAACCGCTTCGCACGAGGTCACCGATCAGGTGCGTACTTTGGGTGCAAAGACCTTTGTCCAATCCAGCGGCATCTGGATGGATACGGCCTACGACCCGGAAACCATGACCACCCAGAAAGTTTCCTTCCTCTCAACGGATTATTTTGCCCTCGCAGCCGCCCGCCAGGAAGCCGGGGCAGCCCTTGCCCTTGGTGAACGCGTGATAGTTGTAGTAGACGGCACCGCCTACGAAGTGGTCGCTGAAGGGGGGGCTTCATCCGATGTGGACTTGCCCGAGGAGGTGAGCAGTACCGGGCAGGATAAAACTGATCCTGTTGGGATCGGTGACATCATTGAACCTTTGACTAACCTGGATCAGTCTGGGGGCCTCGGTTTGAAGTTCCCCTGCAGCAGTGCGGGGGCGCTGTTTATCGCAGCACTTTACTTCCTCATCCGCATGCGAAGTTAGAACAGCAAAGGATAATAGGAGAGAAACAGGTCTGCTCAATCAAAAAATGAGCAGACCTGTTCAAGTTATTCATTTTTCTACAGCGTACAAATGCACCAATAAACCCTCCCCTGATTTGCTCAAAGCAAATTGGGGGAAGTTAGAAGGGGGTGGAGTGGTTGTGTGCCAAACCGGCTTCGCAAAGCAAGGAAAGTATATGGTGATCTTGTTCGCAGTGGTGATGAATGAGGGGTGGGGAAAAGCAAAAATTCGCGAAATTTGATCGCGCGCAGCACACCGCATTTTGAGATGATCAATACTGGGGCTCTGGCATGGCGTCGAATCAAATGCTTCCCTTAATTTGCGGCCTCATCGCAAATTGGGGGAAGTTAGAAGGGGGTGGGGTGGTTGTGTGCCAAACCGGCTTTGCAAAACAAGGAAAGCATATGGTGATCTTGTTCGCAGTGGTGATGATGAGTGGTGGGGAAAAGCAAAAATTCGCGAAATTTGATCGCGCGCAGCACACCGCATTTTGAGATGATCA
>JAIOTF010000190.1 GCA_021107195.1 Anaerolineaceae bacterium
AAAAGAAAAAGCCTTGTGAAGGCTGCCGCGGTACTGACGGGAGCAAGCCCAATCACTGCCGCAACTGCAAGATCCAGGCTTGCGCCAGCGAGCGTGGGCTTGAGCTATGTGTAGATTGCGAGGACTTCCCCTGCGTATTGATCAAGCGCATGGACAAGAGTTACCGTCAGCGCCATCAGGTCAGTTTGATGGAGAATGCACCGTACTTCAAGACGGTTGGCGCATCGTGACCTGGCCGAGACCTCTTTGCAGGCATTGAAGATCGTTAAGGAAGCTGTACGGGAAACACCGGTCTTTGCCAATACGGGAGTCAATCTGAACAACGTGATCGAGTAGCTATTCGTGGCGAACGGGGCTATTTTTTCCCCCATAATTGGAAACTATTCTGCGGAAGGAGATTGCGTCGGGACTATCGTCCCTCGTAATAACAGATGAAAACAGCCGCCGGAAGTCTCCTGATACTGGATTTTTTTACCCTCCCGTTGTATACTGATTTCATCTATAATTGAATCATTCCATATTGCATTTTTCGAATTGAAAGAGGGCTGCGATGAAAGTTTCCGTATCACAACAACAACTCGCCCACGGTTTAGGCATCGTCTCACGCGCCGTATCTTCGCACAGCACTTTGCCGGTGCTGGCCAATATCCTCGTTGCGACCGATGAAGGCCGTTTGCGCCTCTCGGCGACCAACCTGGAATTGGGTATCTCCTGCTGGATTGGTGCGCAGATTGAAGAAGAAGGGGCAGTAACCGTCCCGGCCCGCATCTTCAATGACCTGATTGGCACCATGCCGAGTGATATGGTGAACCTGGCTCTGGATGAACGCACGCAGACACTGAATGTGGTGTGCGGTACGTCGAATACCGATATCAAAGGCATTGATGCCCAGGAATTCCCGCCGATGCCGGTGCCCAATCTCGAAAATGGAATTGAGTTGAATGTGGCTGATTTCAAAGAGATGATCCAGCAGGTGGCGTTTGCCGCCTCGGCCGATGATGCCCGTCCGGTTTTGCAGGGTGTGTCCATGACGGTCGAAGGCAGCGAGATCACTCTGGCGGCCACCGATGGCTTTCGCATCTCGACACGCAGGGCAAAGCTCTCCAATCCGGTAGACAAGCCGATGAGCGCCATCATTCCGGCCCGGGCGCTGAACGAGCTGGCACGCGTGGCGGCCGACGGCAAGCAGACATTCAACATGGTCGTGCCTGATGGACGGGGACAGGTGCTGTTCCATCTGAAAGACGTTGAGCTGGTTTCACAGTTGATCGACGGCAATTTCCCGGACTATCGGGCGATCATGCCGCAGTCCTTTAAGACAACGACTATCGTTTCGACGGCATCCTTCCTCAAGGCGTGCAAGCAGGCCGAGATCATCGCCCGCGAAGGAAACAACGTGGTGCGGCTGAGCATCAGCGCAGGGCAGGAAGGCCCTGGTGCGGTGGAAATCTCGGCGCAATCCGAGGAGACCGGTTCCAGCGAGGTGGTGGTGAATGCCACCGTAACCGGCACCGACCTGATTGTGGCTTTCAATGTGCGCTACCTGCGGGAGCTGCTGGATGTGGTCAAGGGAGCCAGTGTGGCGCTGGAGACCAACGCCAACAACACGCCCGGCATGCTGCGCCCGGTGGGCAATGATGATTTTAAGCATGTGATCATGCCGATGCACTTGGGTTAAAGGACGGGAGATTGCCACGCTGCGCTCGAAATGACACTTTTTCCGATACGTTTGTGTTAAGGCGCATTGATGCGATCACTGCAATGGTTTGCTTTTACTGGTTTGGATAATGAAATGAATGCGGCTCCCTTTGAAAAGGGGGCCGTTTTGTTGAGAAAACCGGTTAAAATGAGTCTGCCGAAGTAACCGGTTTGATTTCCCTACAGGTGAGACGATGAAATTTACCACAACTACGACCGACCGCCATCGATTATTGAATATTTATCTGTCATTGGCACAGTATCCGATCCTGAGCAGCCGCATCCGGGCGCGCATGCGCAAGGATCTGTTTGACCGCGGCATCGTGAAGCCGCAGGAATTTGAGGATGAAGTGCGGCGCATGGCGATCCGCTCGCAGCGGCAGGAGGGGATGGTAGACCCGTTTGGGGAAGAAGAACAGCATGTGTGGGAGATGCGCAAGGAGCACATCCGCAGCCATCTGACAGACCTGGCCTTCAGCCAGCATTTCCCGTTTGAAGATTTTGAAAAGATCGTCTCCAGCACGCTCAGCGAGCGGGGGTTCAAGAATGATAAGGAATTCTTGATGACGATGAACCCCGAGCTGACCCCGCTGGAGTACGTGCTGCGCCAGGCGATGTTGATCGAGCGCATGCCGCCGGATGAGCGGGCCGAGTTGGAGCACCGTCTGGAAGAATGCAAGGTGGTGTTGATCCGCACCCTGATCAGCGATCAGCTTCGTTACATTAATATTGCCAAGGAATGGTTCACGGCGGCAGACCTGGCCGATATCCGTCAGCGCAAGATCGGCTTTGGGCGTATCGGCGGCAAGGCGGCTGGTATGCTGCTGGCGGTGCGCCTGCTAAACCGGGTGTGCACAGAAGACATCCGTTCATCGATGAAGACAGTGGAATCGTATTTCATCGGGGCAGATGAGTTTTATGCCTATATGGAATTGAACAATTTCCTGCACTGGATGGATCAAAAATACAAGAGCGAGGATGACCTGCGGGCGGATTTTCCGCAGATCCAGCAGGATTTCATGGATGCCGAGCTGCCGCCCGGGGTATACCAAAAGTTGTATACCCTGTTGCTGAAGATTGGCGACAAGCCGCTGATCGTGCGCTCCTCCAGCCTGCTGGAAGATAATTTCGGCACGGCCTTTGCCGGAAAGTATGAAAGCGTGTTCCTCGCTAACCAGGGGCGGTTCAAAGACCGGTTGAAGGCACTGACGCGGGCCATCGGCCGGGTGTATGCTTCCACCCTCAGCCCGAATGCGCTGCTGTACCGGCGCAGTAAAGGGCTGCTGGACTATGACGAGCGCATGGCGATCCTGATCCAGATAGTGCAAGGGGAACGTTTTGGGCGCTATTACCTGCCGCATGCGGCAGGAGTGGCTTTCAGCAACAACCTGTACCGTTGGGCACCGCAGATCAGGCGCGAAGACGGGATAGTGCGCCTGGTGTGGGGGCTGGGCACACGGGCGGTAGACCGGGTGGGAAATGATTACCCGCGCCTGATCGCCCTTAGCCATCCCATGCTGCGTCCGTATAAGGACAGCATGGAAATCTCGCGCTACTCACAGAAATATGTGGACCTGCTCGACCTGGAGGACAACCAGTTCAAAACATTGCCCATCCAGGAGGTGCTCAATTCCGATTATCCGCCGCTGCGCTATCTGGTGCAGACTGAAGAGGATGGTTACTTCTCCTCGCTGCGCAGCAACCTGGTTGACGACCCCCAGCGGCTGGTGGTGACGTTTGATGAGCTGTTGAAACGCACGCCTTTTGCTGACCGGATGAAATCCATTTTGCGCATACTGGAGGATTATTACCGCAGCCCGGTGGATCTGGAGTTCACGCTGCACATTCGTCAGCCGGAAACCGGCAAACCCGAACTGTGTATTCAGATCGTGCAGTGCCGCCCGCAGAGCCGTCTGGCCGACACACAGCAGGTGCGCATCCCGTCGGACCTGGTGGAAGAGGATATGGCTTTTCTGACTCACTTCATGGTGCCGCCGGGCAAGGTTGATCGCATTGATTACGTGATGTTCGTGCCGCCAGAAGGTTATTTTGGGTTGACCTCGATGGAACAACGTCAAAAATTGAGCCGGGCGATCGGTCAGTTGAATGGGGCCTTGAAGGGGCAGGACTTCATTTGTGTTGGCCCCGGGCGCTGGGGAAGTTCCAATTCTGACCTGGGCGTGCCGATCGGATACGGGGATATTTACAATACGCGGGCATTGGTGGAAATGACTGGGCCGGGTATTGGCCCCGCACCGGAGCCTTCGCTGGGGACGCATTTCTTCCAGGATTTACTCGAATCGCAGATTTACCCTTTGGCGGTGCTGCTGGATGATCCTGAGTCGCTGTTTAATCAGAAGTTGTTTTACGAGATGCCGGACCATACCAATACCTTTATTGACCTTGACCCGCAGTTGAAAGATGCCTTGCGCTTGATCCGCGTGGGTGATTATCGCAGTGGTCATGCGCTGCGGCTGGTGATGGATGATGAACGCAGCGTGGCGGCGGCGTATTTTGTGCCAGTGGAGGGGGATTAGGCCTGGCGTGAACCTTGCATGTGATTAACAGGGACCAGGGCTTTCTTAAAGTAGCAAAATGAGGTCACAAGCCTTGTTGGGATGAGCATCATAAAAACGTCTGGCTTCTGGCAAATAGCGATGTTTTTGCTTGCCAATCAAGAGTCCGATCACGAGATTGTT
>JAIOTF010000273.1 GCA_021107195.1 Anaerolineaceae bacterium
AACAATCTCGTGATCGGACTCTTGATTGGCAAGCAAAAACATCGCTATTTGCCAGAAGCCAGACGTTTTTATGATGCTCATCCCAACAAGGCTTGTGACCTCATTTTGCTACTTTAAGAAAGCCCTGCCTGTCCGGAGACGTTAATGAAGGGAACAATACGCGTATTTCCAGACCGTGAAACCCTGGCCTTTGCGGCGGCACATTATTTCTTGTCCGTTGGGCAGGCAGCGATCATGCATACTGGTCGTTTTATGGTTGTGCTTTCTGGCGGGTCGACGCCCCGGCTTCTTTTCCAGCGGCTGGCCGTTCCCCACCTTCAGGATGCTTTGGAATGGGAACGGGTACATATCTTTTGGGGAGATGAGCGCTGCGTTTTGCCAGATGCTCCTGAGAGCAATTTCCGCATGGCACGCGAAACTTTGATCGATTATTTGCCTATCCCGGAGGCGAACGTGCATCGCTTCATGACAGAACTGCCGCCAAAAGAGGCAGCGCTTAAGTATGTAGGAGAGTTACAGACGCTCTTTGGATTATCGGCAGGCAGTCCTCCGCCAAGTTTTGATCTGGTGCTTTTGGGTTTGGGCGACGATGGTCATACTGCCTCGTTATTCCCGGGGACGGATGTGCTTGATGAACGAGAACAGTGGGTGACTGCACTTTACGTGGAAAAATTGGCTGCCTGGCGCGTAACTTTGACACCTGCGGTGTTGAATGCATCCAAAGATGTCTTGTTTTTGGTCTCAGGCAGGGAGAAAGCAAAGGTAGTAAAGGAGGTTCTTTGCGGTGTCAGACGTCCCGAGGATTTGCCTGCGCAGTTGATCCAACCTGTTTCCAATAACTTACATTGGTTTATTGATAGTCCAGCTGCAGAGGAATTATTTCTGCGTTCGAAAGAACGGCGCTGGCAAGGGTAATCCGTTTTAAGGTTAAGCAAGGGGGAGGGCACTTAAAACATGGATGGTCTTGGCAGCAGGCCGTTTGTAAAAGGTATGGCTTTTTATGCGAGCAACAAGAGCGCAGTCACAAAATTGACCCAGAAACATGGTGTTCGGTTTGCATGGTTGACCACGGGAAAAAGCATTCTACGCTTCTTAAAAGCCCCCTTTGTGAAACGAGATCTGTTTACTGATCAGAATGCAGATACATAAAAAATGAGGGTAACTGAAAACAAGACTGGGCGATATCCGGTCTTATGTGTTTAATGATCAGCGGGCGGTCGGGCGTTTGAGGTACGCAACTTCGTGACCATCTTCGTTGACAATCACGGTTACTAATTCCCAGCCTTCTTTTTCCAGCAGATCCCACGCACTGAATTCATTCCAGCTTTTGTCCCTGCGGGATTCAAAGAGACCATCGCGCCCCAGATATGTGATTTGGCTGCCTATCAAGCGGCAATGATCAAATCTTTGTGCCATTGTGCTGTCCTTTCATTACTTTGTTGTAGAAAAAACGGTTTTACTGATAATAAATATTTTTGATTTAATTTTCGTCACCGGCTTCCAAAAGTGCTTTCTTGAATTGAATGGGGAAAGCGACGCTGACATAACGTTCCATGCCCAGCTCGCTGGCAGTGAGGATCTCTAAATTCCCAAAATCGAAAATCCTTCCCAAAAATGTTTGTTCCAGATTGACATCATTCACTTTCTCAAGAGAAGAATCACTCACGTTCTTCGCAATGATCCCGGAAAGATGGATGATGCGGCGATTGGTGATGACATATTTATGATAGCGCCAGCGCAGAACATCCCGCAAGAGGCTGGCAAGTGGGATTAAGTTGAGCAGGTATGCCCAGGGAAGGGCCTGTCTGGGCACCCAATTGCGAGAGATGATCGTGATCAGGGTGGTGATTACAGTTGAGGAAAGAATTTCAGGGAGGATTTGTAAAGCCAGACTGAGCCAGTGTTGGCGGGTCTGAAAGACCACTTTTTCGTTTTTCGTCAGTAGTTTAGTAAGGTATGGATCATTCACAAAAGGAGCCTCGTCATCTTGTTTTGAAGTTAACAAACAGTATACAAGAAAATCGGTCGCATGCATATACGAATCAGGCCAGAGTTGTGTTTGCCCCAACAGATAACCGGAGAAGCAGGGTGAAGAATAGCGGGCAGGTAATTGGTCATTCCAGTTGAATCTTTCCAGCCTATGCGTGAAAGAGAAAAGAGCGAGGCAGTTATTTCTTTAAGGCCTCTCTCTTTTTGCACAATAATTAAATATTTTTGAGTAAATTGAGCAGTTCTTTTGCTGCTTCTTCAGGGCCGTTCCGTTCTTTGCCGGGCACACCAAGCTGCGTGCGGATTTGACCGACGTAGATATCCTGATCAAAGAAATGTTTGAAGTATTTTTGGGCAAGTTGATCGTGCAGATCATGATACTGAGGCGGACCAAAAATGTTGGCAAAATAATTAGCGACAACACCGGTAGATGTGGTGGTGCCTTTGCTCATTACTTTCCCTTCCTGGAAGATTTTGAGTGCAGTTTCCGGAGATGTGAAGTGCTCGATGGTGGGATGTTCTGCATCCACTATGTCGTAGTTGTTGGCATAGAAAACGAAGTCAACGGGATAGCCTCTCATTACTTCATCGTAGGTGGTTACAGGCAAGACTACTCGAGCATTGACCTGGCTGGCATTCATGATGATTGCTCTGTCGATCTGTCCAAATGCATAGCCTGGCTGTAAGTCATCCATGCGAACAAAGGCGCCAGTCTCTGTACCAAAGCCGAGAATAACTCCATCATCGTTGATTTCGATAGAACCCATATCGTCGGCGATGATAATGATGTCTTCGATATCGTCTTGAGCGATGATGCGCAGTGCTTCAAGGCTTTCTGATTTCCCTGCCCCGGAGTCGCCAATGATCATCACAGTATACGAGCCTTTGTCTCGAACTGTGATATTGAACATTGCCCCATGGAAGGGCAACCGCCCGGTTTTCATGATCTTCACATTGTGCAGGGTAAGGATCATTTTCTTGAGATACCCAAAATAGCCAAATTCGTCCCGCAGTGGAATTGTACTGGCGAGGATGTCGTTTTCTTCGTCATCATAGAAAATCGTATCAGATGATTCTGAGATCGGCATCATGCTGTCGGGGGTACCATACAAGAAGACAGCGTCGGGTGTATTTTTGAGATCTTCGTCGTTGGCCACTTCGAATAAATTACTTAGCGCAAACCCAAGTTCAAATAATTTCACGTTGAAATAATTCATAATTAGCAGCGGCCCGACTTTCGCGGGGTAGCAGAGCCAATCGTTTTTATTGATATCGAGATTACCGACTGGGTTTTGGTAGACCCGCTCGAAGACACCCTTGCGAGTGTTGGTCGTGGAATTGAAGATCATGGGGGGGTAGATCAAAACCTGGCGGATGATTGAAATGCTATTCAGTTTGTTGTAGACCCCATCAGGATATGGGATGTCTTTCGGTAGTGCGATGGCGCCAACCTGGGCCCCGGCGGCTACCTGGCGGTAAATGCGCGGGTGTTTGCCGGAAACATTTTCCTGAACATCACGATAGGTGCTGCGGACAACGTGCATCAATGTTTCGAGCGTGCTGTTGAAAGTGCGGTAGGGGCGTTGGTCAAAACTGTCACCAGCCGAATCACAAATGATCAGGCGATGCAGATGACGCCAATAGTGATAAAGCTGCTCAATGAATTCTGTGAACAGTTCCTTGTTGGCAAAAAAGATTTCAGAGCCGGGAATGACACGCGGCACAAGTTCTACTGGTAGTTTGATCAGGTAATGCAATGAATCAACCAGCAGATGGATGTCTTCATCGGTGATAGCGCGTGGATTGGGGAAAATTCCTAAAAGCTTGGATTGTTTTTTCGACAAACCCGCGATATATTGTTTTAACACCCGCAAGAAAAGTTCGCTGGCAAGCATTCTCTCGGAAGTGTCGCAGACGCGGTCACGCAACCGCATGACGACCTGGTCATTTATTGTCTGGAAAGATCCGTTTTCCATAAAATTACTCCTGCATTTGTATTTCATTGCATTGATACGTAAACTTGTAAAAGATGGTTTGGGCATACGTGCCCAAACCATTTTCTTTTGCCTTAACGGTAGAAGAAAAACTATGTATCAAGTTTACCAGAGAAATACAGAAAAAGTTGAAAGAGATAAATGATATTCAGACTTTCGGAATGCCAAAATACCCATTGAGGGAAAGTAAATTTTTAAGTGAGATTGAAATCTTATCTTTGTATAGCCAGGTCAGGAGAATGAGAGTCTCGCAATAGGGATGAGAGATTTTTGATTCGGAACGCGTGTTTCGTGGTGCAAACGCCAATGCACCTGAACATTCCAGGCTTTGGCCGCCAAACTGATATTGGCCATGAAAATTCCGGCATCATATAATCCATACATGAGTTTGCTGCCTGCGGAAAGCACGAGCGGGTAAGCTGTCGGGTTGGTGAAAAGCTGGAATTCGTTACCGATTGGCAGCAATCGCCAGGATTGGGCGTTGGTTGCAGAAGGCGCCCAGCGCCCAGCTTCCAGAATGGCATCCCACTCAGAGGGCAGGGAGGAGTGCTGTGCTGTTGGATTGAGCAAAATGTTTTCCGCAGGCTTTCTTTTGCGACTGCCGATCAGTGAACGAAGGGATCGATTGATATTTTTGTTTCGTAGGGATGGTGCAGGTTTGCCATAGATCAGCACTGCTGCCAGATGGGTGTCCTCAGAGAGTTCAAATTCCTGTTGCAGTTTGCGTACCCTGCCGTGGGCGCCGATATAACAACTGGCAAGGCCAAATTCTTCCAGGCTGATTACTGCCTGTTGGCTTTGGAAACCGAGTTCAACGAGCGCATCTGAATTATTTTCTGTGTATGGGATCATCAAGTGAGGCGATGCGATAAATCTTCCGTATGCTCCCTGTGCGACCGCAAGCCGGCTTTTTTCCAGTTCGTTCAGCATCAAGAACTGGATGTGTTGACCATCCTGGATTGGCGCAATTGCTTCCAGAGCAGTTTGCACGGATTGCAAAATCTGATCGTTCAAAGGGGGAGAATCAAATCTGCGGCAGCTTTTTCTCGCCAACAGCGTGCGGTAAAGTTGTGGAACTTGATCCAGGTTATCTATCACTGTTTCAGTTTCCAGCGAAATTGGGCTTGAACAGAAGGGGCCAGACTGCAACCGCTACAAGCGCGGCGGCTGCAAACCGCATTACAGGCTTCACCGATTGTTTCTTTTTCCAGTTTACCGATCTGAACCAGGTAGTTAAGCATGCCTTGCAGCGCTGTTGGTTCAACGTTCAGTTTATGGCTGATATGATTCAGGTCCAACATATCCTGTGTATTTTGGAATTCCTGCATGATTTGTTTCAACGTTGATTTATCCTAACCCGAGCAGCAGGCCGCCCTGGAAGATAATGAAAGAAACGATCCAGGCCAAAATGAGTTGACCGATGAGGCTTACCCACATCCAGCGAGTGCCCAATTCTTGTTTCTCAGCCGCCAGGGAGGCCATACAGGGGGTGTAAATGAGGACAAAGACCATGAATGCCAATCCTGCGAGATCAGGATGCCCGTGGCTGGCTTGATCAAATTCCTGATGGATGGTGCTCATTAAGTTGGCCGATTGAGGTTCTTCGGCTTCTTCTGGCAATAAATTTATGCCAATCACGATTGGGATTGATCTGATCGTATCTATTGATGCCTGACCGAAGCGAAGGATGATTTGGCCGAGGTCTTCCACAAAAGTGGGGGGTTGTTCAAACTCGCCTTCAAGAGAATCAAAGCCGTAAACCTGGGAGAAAGTGCTGATAACCACTTCTTTTGCGGCCAGACCAGCGATCAATGCACCACTGGCTTCCCAACTGCCAAAGCCAAGCGGCCGGAAAACGGGCGCAGCCAGGGAAGAAATACTGGTAAAAGCACTGGTTTCTACTGTATTCTTGGCAATACCGTCTTTATTTTTCACAGGAATGGTTTGCAGAATCCAAAGTACCAGGCTGGCGATAAGAATGAGTGAAGCGGCGTGCCGCAGGAAAGCAGAGGTGCGCTCCCACATGTGGAACCAGAGGCTCTTGAGTGTGGGCATACGATAAGGAGGTAATTCAATCACAAAGGGCGATCCTTCTTTTTTCTGGAAAACCGTCGTTTTCAGAAGGAGCCCAATGGCGATTGCAATGGCGATCCCAAGCGCATACATTCCAAAGACAACAAGGCTGGTATGCTCCGGGAAGAAGATGGAAGAGAAGAGTACGTAGACGGGAAATCGTGCCCCGCAGCTCATAAATGGCACGAGCAGACCAGTGAGGATTTTGTCTTTGGGGTTTTCCAGCGTGCGGGTGGCGTAGAAAGCTGAAACGGTGCAGCCGAAACCAACCACCATGGGCACAAAACTCTTGCCATGCAGCCCGAGGGCGTGCATTAAACGATCCATAACAAATGCCGCGCGCGCCATATATCCCGAGTCTTCGAGAATAGCGAGAGCGAGATAGAGAAACATTAATACCGGGATGAAAACCAGCACGCCGCCGACCCCGGCGATCAGGCCGTCAATGACCAGTGATTCAACCCAGGTGCCGCTGCCACCCAGAAGGGTAATAATGGCCTGTACCCAGCGGGTGAAAGGTTCGTTAATTACAAACTCGATCCACTGAAAAAAGGGGTCGGTTACATCGGTGGTGAATTTAAAGACGAACCACATCATCACGAGGAAGATGGGAATGCCCCAAAAACGGTGGGTCATGATGCGATCGACACGGTCTGAACGGGTGATCAGGTTTTTTCTTGTGTGTTCAGTCGTTTCTCTGACAAGCCCGTTGATCCAGCCGTAGCGCCTGTCGGGCATCAGTGTATCGATATCTTCACCAAAGATGGATCGCAGGTGATCCAGGCTCTGGTTGCACAGGTCAAGGACTTCTTTACCACCGGGAAGAGCCGTCAATTTGTTTTGGATATCCGGATCTCTTTCGAGAAGCTTGATCGCAAGCCAGCGTGAAGGAAATTTGCTGCTGATCTCGGCGTGTTGATCCAGTGTTTGTTCGATCAACACGATTTCTTCTTCAATTTCCCGGCCATAATCGATGGTGAAGCCATGACGGCGAGAATAGGCATGTTCGTGGGATTTCATTGCACTTTGCTCGCTGCCAGGTTGTGGATTTTAGCGATCAGGTCGTCTACACCTTTGCCTTCACGGGCCGTTGTGCAGATGACAGGAGAGCGTAAAGCCTGGCTCAATTTGTCAATATTGGTGATAATACCGCGGTGTTTTGCAACATCGGCCATATTCAAGGCGATGAGAACAGGCACTCCCAGTTCAAGGATTTGTACGGTTAAATAGAGGTTACGTTCCAGATTGGCAGCGTCCACAACGGAAATCACCAGGTCGGGATCCTCTTCGAGAAGAAAATCGCGGGCGATGATCTCTTCCATGGAGTAGGCATTGAGGCTGTAAGTGCCAGGCAGGTCGATGATCTCGACTTGAAGGTCATCAAATTTGATGAAGCCGGATTTTTGTTCCACAGTTTTACCTGGCCAATTACCCACGTGTTGATGGGCACCGGTCAGTTGGTTAAAGATGGTTGTTTTTCCACAATTGGGATTGCCGGCCAGAGCAATTCGAAAATCATTTGTCATGGTGATGAAAGTCCTGTTTATGTATTAGACTGGTTCAACAAGTATTTTATTCGCCATGCCGCGCCCGATGGCCAGGGGTGAGTCTTTGACAGCTAAAATCAAGGCACC
>JAIOTF010000179.1 GCA_021107195.1 Anaerolineaceae bacterium
CTTCAATTGGCGGCGTGAGCGGATAGCAGGACGTATCCAGCAACGAATATTTCAGTTTCTTTTCATTCTTTCAAATCACTTAGGAGATAAGACCCATGAATCAGACCTTCCACAAATTCGCTCTCTCAGCTGCTTCCATCGATACCGATAAAGCCCGCTTGATCCTGCTCGTCGTTACCATTTCCCTCTTCATCCTCGGCGCAGGCGCCCCTGCTTCAATTGGCGGCGTAAGCGGATAGCACGCAGTGCGTATCCGAAGGATAAATCGTGATCCTACTTATTTCCATTCTCATTGGCTTGATTGCCGGTCTGGTTCGTGCCAGCATCCATGGACACAAACTCAAGACCATCACGTTGAAACACGAGTGGTTGGTGCTGGTGGGGATTCTGCCACAACTAATTGCATTCCAAATCCCCTGGACCAGCTCCAGTTTTCCGGACAAACTCGTCCCGTTTATCTTGGTACCATCCCAGATTCTATTGCTCGTTTTTGCATGGCTGAATCGCAAACAACCTGGTTTTTGGGTACTGAGCTTTGGCCTTCTTCTCAATCTATCCGTTATCCTGGCAAATGGTGGTTTTATGCCAATCAGTCCCGCAACCATCAAACAGCTTCTTCCTGGAAATGACCTGTCCTATCAAATTGGACAGCGTCTTGGCACTACAAAAGACATCATCTTGCCAGAGGTAGCAACAACACTTTATTCGTTATCAGATCGCTTCATTTTGCCTGAATGGACACACTATCGAGTAGCTTTCAGTTTCGGAGACGTAGTAATCGCAATCGGAACATTCTCTCTTTTTTGGTCTCTTGGCAGCCCCATTACTGAAAATAAGGAGATTAGAAATGACGTACATAAACAATCCCAACCGGACCATGTCCGAACCAGGTAAGGAGCTTCACGAAGCATTCCTCCGAATGCGCAGAGTGAATCCTTGCCAAAAAGAACACAGCAGACTTCTGACTGCTGCTGTTGTTAATGATCGCTTCAGGAAATTGCTCTTAAACAATCCGGCCCAGGCACTGGCGTCAGGATATTGCGGAGAAATATTTCACTTCCCGCCCGAAGAGAAGCAGCGGGTTACGGCAATCCAGGCCTCTTCTTTGTCAGATTTTGCAGAGCAGTTGATTGAACATCGCACACCTGTTCATCACTATCTGAACTGCCCCTAGTATCAGGGGGTTTTTCGCTTTAATGTTTGAAGCAGGAACCAATTCTCTGCTACACAATTACAGGATGATGAACTGAACCATGCAAGAAAAAATGAATTTCACCCCCTCCCGGAAAAATGGAAGGTATCCTGGAAATAACTTGGTTGAGTATGCCCAACCTTCCAATTTCTCAACTTTGCAATTTCTCGTCAGCTCCGAGATTGCAGGGATTTTATTGTTGGGAAACGATCAAGGTCTAAAAGCCGAACGCCATCCACAAAAGATCTGCCAGATTGATTCAATCGCCAATGTAGCCAGGTTGGCTGCCACGGCAATTCATCACCCGCCGCTGAACAAAGAATTGGAAAAGAAATACGTTCAACTTGTTTACTCACTCGTAACCATCATTGATGCATGCGACACATGCACGCTCCGGCATGGCCCGCGTACTGGACACATAGCATTGTTGATCAGCCAGGTACTTGGATTATCAAAAAAAGAACGCAATACGATCCACATCGCCGGCATCTTACACGACATTGGGAAGATCGGTATTCCTGAAAGTGTCTTGACCAAACAAGGAAAACTGACCGTAAAAGAATGGAAATCCATGAAAAGCCACCCTCTTCTGGGTGCACAGATATTGACCCCAATCTCTAGGTTTCAAAATATTTCCGGACTTGTGGAAGCACACCATGAAAAATACAATGGCACAGGGTATCCCCACGGCTTGCAGCGCGAAGAAATCCCGCTTGGCGCTCGCATTCTTGCCATTGCAGATGCCTTCACCACCATGACAGACGGAAGAATTTATCGTCCGCCTTTCAAGCTTGATGAAGCCATCGCTGAATTGAAAATTTGCGCCGGATCGCATTTTGACCCGGCGATCGTTCCTGCTGCATTGGATGCGATATCTCAAGAGACGGTCTAAAGTTCGAGACACTGGCTCTCCCACCCTCTTCTGCCTGTGAATCGTTCTTCTCCTGATCGAGCAGCCACTCTGGTGTATATGCCAGGGTGGCTGTCTGTTGTTGTGGCCTTATCTTGTACTTGGCTTTCCTTTATCTGGTATCTTTGCTGTTTGTATCTCACATCGTCCCAATGTCCTTTGGGATAAGTGCCCTTTGACCGTGATAGGCCCGTGGAAAGCCTTATTTTACAGCAGCTTTTACCTTTCCCCTGCCACCTTATTGCACTTACGACTTGAATCCAAGTTTGGTTTTAATCTATCCAACACAAAGAAAACTACCCTTTAGCAGAAACAATAATTGTCAAAACCAGAGAAAGGATACCGCCTACAATAGCCAATCCCATTGCCCATTTCTTGCGCATTGCCCCCCAAAAAGCGGCTAGCGGCCAGGATACTGCGGCCAACAGCCCCAACATCATGCGAATCAAGGGCGATGGCAAGACCAGATTGCTGTCATTGACCACTAGGCTCCAAATATCTAAATAGCTGTTAAAAATAGTGACTCCGGCCAGCAAAGCCGCTGTTGCTCCCAACAAAAAACTGGCCCGCTCAAAACGAGAGGCTTCCAAACTGCGCTGGAGCTCTTGAAAAGTATAGCTGCTTTCAATCGCTATTCTGGCATTCTCAATATCCACCTGCAGGCTTTCAATATAACGACCCAACCTTGTCGCTTTCTTGGCATACAGGGGAATTTCCAGCTGTACCAGATCAAGGTGATCTTGATAGGCCTTCAAATTAAGTGTAAGGCTGTTCAATAAAATATCCAACTGCGCTTTCATCACCAACAAGCGCATTAACACATTTGCGATCCTGTCTAACTCCCGATTCTCTTGACGGACATCTTCCAGGTCTTTGTCAATCAGCTCAGATGATACCAAATTTCGCAATTTTGCTTGTGATTCAGACAATTTATTCTGGATCAAAAAATACTGCCGAGTGAGATGGAGGCATTTGTGCAAATATAATTCGATTCGGTTTAAACCCTGATTCAACGGCTGAAGAAAAAGAGATGCCACCTTCGGCAAGCGATCCTCAGGCGTTAACAAAAGCAAGGATCGTTTCCAGATACAAGAGTCGCCAGACTGAGGATATTCTAATTCCTCCAACATCGAAAGAATGCCGTAGGGTGACGGATAACACTCTGCCTGCTGCGCTTGCACACCAATCTGTGCTCGTATCTCTCCCGAGAGCCTTTCGGCCTCACTCAAAGTGATCTCGGATGAAATTGGCAACTGATACAGCAGGGTCAACGCCCAGGGTTTAAAAACTTCAGCATGCTCCCAAAACCCAGCCAAGTCTGATTTCAGGGTAGAACTTAATTTTAAAAATGCAGACAATGAAGCTTGACCGGGCAAGAGGAACTGCACCCGCAAAAGGAGAACATCATGGGCGGGCCCCCAGGAACATTGGCATTGATAATCGCCGGCTGATCCCGTATACCTTCTTTCCTCCCCCGCCTGTTTCTCTGCGTCCATTTGCCAATTCCTGGAACTAAAGAAGTGCGTAAACTCTTCCTCTAAGGCAGCGGGCTGCAATTGAGACTCTGAAAAAAGCACCAAACAGGAAAGAGAAAGATCGTTGTAAGTATCACTCATCTTGAGAACCTTTATCATGATTGTTGTTCGGAATATATTTGCGAATATCCGAAATGAAAATACCGCGAATTGTGAACAAGCGGTCAGGATCATTAGGATTGGGAAGATCATCTGGAATGGGGGCAAGCTGCAATGGCTTTCCGTCTCCTTCCGTGGTCAATTGCTCCGGGATTTCTTGCTGGGTTTTATGCAATGTATTGAAACCATCAGCTGCTATGCGCATTAGTTCCTCTTCATTTACAGCTTTCAGAACATTTTCTTCAAATTGTCTGATGAGAGCGATTTGTTCCTTCTTGACCTGCGGTTCCAGATACGGCAACCCTTCATACAATGCTTGCAGCAAGTTCCGCATCCCGCCGATGACGGTGCGCATGGCATCATCTCCAGATGTGGCAATACCCAGAATCTCAAATTCCACATGCTTGCCCAAACGCAGCCTGGTGTGATCCAGAAGCAAATTGGGCTTATTGGGTTGCAGAGCGATGTCCTGATCGTTTGGCAAACAAAAATAAGAACCGTTCTTGCTATTCAAATCCTCGATCCAAAACAATTTACTTTTTTTAAATATGCGTGCATGCTGGCGGGATATACTGGTATCCCATGCAATCTTAATCGTATTTTCACCACTTCGTCCTAGCGTAATTTCTTGTTGCGACAAAACAAATTCCTGTCCCTCCTGGGGGCCGCTTAGGAAACGAATCACTGGATTTTGAGGCATCAGGCTCTCCTGAAGTTTAAAGAGTAGTCGAACTTGAAAGGCGGTTCAAGGCTTGGCGCACTTTGTTGGCCCGTACCCAGCCGTACCCACGGTGCTGAAGTTCCTGCATCAGAAGATGCAGATCCTCTTCTGTCCAGGAAGGGCGGCCAGAGTGTGTAAACCCATCAATGGAATACGGCGTATGCAAGGTCAGGAATGTACGCAAATACGGCAGGATTCTGTCAAATTCCGATTCGGACCGCCGGAAATTATACTCCCAGTCCAGTTCCCAAACCCGCACAGTCCGGTCAGTGCTTCCAGAAACGGCGTAGCGGCCATCAGTTGTGAAATTGACACAGGTGACAATATCTGTATGACCTTCCACAACATGCACACATTTCCCGTCCTTTAAGCGCCAGATGCGCAGCGTTTGGTCTCCGGCAGAAGAAATGGCAAACTGGTCATCAGGACTTAAAGCGACTCCCAAAATACTTTCCGTGTGTCCTTTCAAAGTGCGGACGCACTCCATGCTGCGCGTATCCCACAATTTTAGCGTGTTATCCCAACTGGCAGATAGCAGCATCCGTCCGTCGCGGGTTATGCGCATCTCTTTAACGGTTTCCTGGTGGCCTGAGGCAGTTGCCAGACATTCACCATTGACTGGATCCCACTTGTAGATTAACCCATCCCAACCGCAGGAATATAAATAGCGGCCTTCGGGCGTAAAGATGATATGGCTGACTGCTCCACGAATTCCGGAAAGCTCGCGGTAAATCTGCCCTCCTCTGAGATCCCAGATGTGAATAGCTTTATCCCTCCCGCCGGAAGCTGCGAAATTGCCATCCGGGTCAACAGCGACTGTAAAAATTTCATCTGAAACCTCTGGAAATTCATGCACACAAGTACCGCTTTCCAAATTCCACAAGCGCACCTTGCGATCAAGCCCACCTGTCACAAAATAGGCAGGATGCGGCGTGAAAGCGATCTCGTTCGGTCCTTGAGAAGAAGCTGAAATTTCACGAATACGCTGGCCCGTTCTCAAATCCCACTGGCGGATAACGCTATGCCATGCAGAACAGGATAAGAACGTTTTATCATCCGGCAAAATAGCAATCGAAGTGACAGAATCATCCTTTTCATCATCGTGAGCCCGAACAACATGCTTACAGTGTACCCCATGAAGTCCCTTACGCAATCCGGTCTGCAAACCAGCCTGATGCCAAAGTTCAAGCAGTTCAGGGTCTCTCTCATAGCCCTTTATAGTGCGCGCCTTGGCCAACAGCATACCAGCGGTCGCCGGCCGCCCCTGCGCCAGCGCATCTCTTGCCTTGCTCAACTTCTCCTGGAAGATGCCGGTTTCTTCACTTGCCTTGGCAACCTGGATCGGCTGGCTGATCGCCCATTGCGCGGGTTGAGCACCAACCCCTTCCAAAGACCACAGACGGAGGATAAAATCCTTCTCAGTGATCCCCCCGCCTCCGGTCAACGCATATTTAGCCTGTGGGTCAACATCAATCCCATAGATAGCAGCCTGGTGCCCTTCAAACGTGCGCAGACAGCGTCCGCTGGCAATATCCCAAAAACGCAGAGAAAAATCCCAGCTTCCCGACAGAACCCGTTTTTCGTCCGGAGTGAGAACGAATGAATAAATGCCTCCCTTGTGCCCATACAAAATCTTCTCACAGGTATACGTGTTGAGATCCCAAATACGCAATGTATGATCCCGGCCGCAAGAAATGGCGCAGGTCGCATTTGCGAACAACTTCACCCGGTAAACATTGTCCGTGTGCCCACGCAGGTATGCTAATTGCTGACCACTGTGCAAATCCCAAACTACTACATTGGCATCATTGCCGCAAGTAATAGCGATGCGCTCATCTGCTGAAATATCAATGTCAGTTACTTCTTCGTCATGACCCTTCAACACATGGATGCAGCGCCCGGAAGAAAATTCCCAAATCCGCGCGGTTTTACCCCCCCCGCAAGAGACCACCACCCGCCCGCTGTCAGATAAACGGAGGGCATTCACCCAACCCTGATGTCCTTCGAAGGTGCGCAGGCACTTCCCACTTTCAATATCCCACAAACGCATCGGGTGACTGGATGGAAAAGGCCCGCCCTCGGCAGACATTGCGTACCGCCCTTCTTTGGAAAGAACAACCCGCTTGAGATCATGGCGATGTCCTTTGAATGTTTGCAGGCATGTTCCATTGTTTAAATCCCACAACTTAAGCTTTTTGTCATAACTGGTTGAGAGCAGCCACCTTCCATCGTGAGTAAAAACAAAATCGGTGATCCAACCCCTATGCCCAGTCAACGTCAAACGGCAGCGCCCGCTGGAAATATCCCAAACCCGGATGGTTTTATCCTCGCTGCCGGACACCACGGATTTGCCGTCCGGAGAAAAAGCTACTTTTACCACCCGACTGGTATGACCGTCGAATTTTTGTACACACTCTGCGGATTCGGCCGACTTTAATCGCGCCTCCAGATCCTGTATCAGAATTGCATTGCGGGCGCTGCTCTTGACTCTGCGAACAGCGGTGCGGGCCAGCTCCATATCTCCCCGTTCCAGATGGATTAGACTGAGCAAATAAGCGGCCTGCCAATCTCCAGCCTGGCTGGACTGAATATTCTCCATGCTGCGCAGCAACTCAAGATCATCACTCTCACGCCCGCTGCGCCATTTGAACATCCCCAAATTGAAAACAGCCTGCGAGTGCAATGGGTCTGCTTTTAACGCTTCCTGCCAGGCTTTGATCGCTTTCTCTTCCTGCCCCAGGTCCAGCAGACTGAGTGCCTTGTTGTTCAAACTATCCGCCCGCAAATCTACTGCTTTTGGCTCCTGACGGAAATACGGCTTGCCAGTCACATCCTGGTAGACATCGATCAGCCTCTCCGCCACAACCTGCATATCATGCGGCCGGTCTGCCGGATCCTCCTGGAAACACTCCCTCAACAACTCCCCCACTGCCCGCGGCATAGCTGGCAGCCCCGCCACAGCCGGACCATTCTGCAAATAGGCTTTCAATGTCTCCGGCGCAGCGCTGCCATAGGCCCAGGTACGCTCCCCGTTGAACATCTCCAGCACACTCACCGCCCAGCTCCATAGATCCGTGCGCCGGGTGGGCTTCGGTAGTTGCCCGATC
>JAIOTF010000113.1 GCA_021107195.1 Anaerolineaceae bacterium
ATTGCGCATGACAATCAAGACATAGGCAATGATGAAAACCACCAGCGCAGCCAACATGATCATCGCTGTTGCCGCACCCTTGCCAAAATCATAAGAATTGAAACTGAACTGATATGTCAGCACAGGCAGCACGTTCGTACCATATCCACCGCCTGTCAGCAACCAAATATCATCAAATTTGTTAAAGGTCCACAACAGACGTAACAGGAAAATAGCACCCAAAACGTAGCGCAGCTCAGGCAAAACAACATACCAGAATTTTTGCATGGTGTTCGCACCATCTACTGAGGCGGCCTCGTACAGCGTGTCGTCAATAGCTTGCAAACGCGCCAAGATCATCAACATGGCAAACGGGAAATAACGCCAGGCCTGGAAAAAGATCACCAACCATATCGCCAAGCCGCGTGTCGCCAGAAACGCTTTTGGGGCATCAAGGAGGCCCAAAGACGTCAACACGTGATTCAGCACACCTGAAGGACGTGGATCGAGCAGCCAGCGCCAGACAAAAGCCACGCTGATTACCGGTGCAATGTAGGGAAATAAAAAGATACCCCGCGCCAGACCGCGCCCCTTAAAAGGCCGGTTCAACAGCAAAGAAGCAGCCAACCCAAACAACACAGTGATAATCGTTGAAACAAAAGAATAAAAAACGGTGGTTGCCGCTGCGCCCATCTGGTTAAAGCTGGTCCACTTGAAAGCAAAATCGGAAAAGACCGCTCTGTAATTATCAAGTCCAATGTAGGGCGCCTGAAACACATCACTCAGATTAGATAAACCCACTTTACGGAAACTGATCCAAACACTGAAAATAGCCGGAAAGAGGATCACGCCAAAAACGATCAATGCAGTGGGGAGAATCAATGCCCAGGCAAGTCTCACTTCGCGGGCACGCATTGTCCCACTGAACAAGGTTATTCTCTTCTGAGTTCGCGATAAATTAGTCATTCGCTGCCTCCTTGACTAGTACTACCAACCAGGTAACATGAAGCTGCCAGAATAATGCACTACTCAATAATGGGAATATAACCGCATGCTCCATCTGGTTCCAAGATATCCATGAAGCGGCCTGCCCACATGCGAAATGTTCCTTGGTAATGAACACGAAGCAGAAGTGAGCAGGTCGCTATTAACCAATGCAATTATTGATGATGATTAGCTGCTGCGCTCCACAAGCAGTATTTCAACTTGCTCTTGCAGCCATTCTGCAGCCTCTTCAGGTGTCATCGTACCTTCAATTGCAATATTGCTGATGGCAATCGGGATAAGCAGACGACCTTCAATGTCACCCACGACAGCGCGCTGAACAGCGTCATAATCCGGGCGGAAGAGCCATCGCTGCATGGAGTCATAACCAGCGGCAATGGATTCGAGGGTCTCAGGAGGATAATTGGCAAAGTAATCGCTGCTGCCTTTCCATTCATCCACAGCACTCTCCAACACTGGCACCTTTCCAAACGGCGCCAGAGCCAGGATTTCCTGGTAATTCTCGCCTTCCATGAAGAATTTCAAAACATCCTGAGCAACCGGATCTGCATCCTGCATAATTCCCATGGCAACCAATTGACCATAGCTTGCAGCACCATTGGGGCCTTCCATCGAAGGAGCAAAACCTGTGCGGGCGGCAAGATCGCTGTATGCCAGATCAACCGTATCCCCACCTTCCATGCCGGAACCATCAACAAGGTCATCCATAATGTAGGTTGAGTAGAACAACATACCACTCTGGCCAAACTCATAAGCCTCACGGGCGACACGCCAGTACTGCGTGCCAGGTAAAGCACATTCCTGCAATCCAGCATAGAAATCCCACGCAGCGATCATTTCAGGCGTGTTCATGGTGACATTGCCTGCCTCATCAAACGGCCAGGCATTGTTGGAAATTGCAAACTGCTCGAAAACCTGGTGACCATAATTCTGGCCAGGATCAGTACCCAGGGTGATACCATACAACAAGTCATCGTTCCCGGGGAGAGCGGTGCAGGCGGCTTCGATATCTTCCCATTTGACCGGGGCATTCAAGCCCAAGTCAGTGAACACATCCTCGCGATACCAAATAGCCTGGATCCAACCATCAAATGGCACAGCGGCGTATTTACCAGTAGCCGGGTTAGTAACCATTTGCAGCGGGCCATTACGAAAGTCGTCTTCACCAATGGCCTGGATCGCTGCTACAGCAGCATCTTCATCTAAAATGCCATCTGCTGCAAAGGCAGCGACGCGTTCGATACCCATACGAACAATGTCAGGCAGACGGTTTGCAGCAACAGCGGTGGAAATACGCTGTGAAACGCCCGATTCTTCAATCGGCACAATGCGAATCTCAACTTCGGGATGCAGCTCCATGTATCGCGCAGCAACCGCTTCATAAGCCTGAACACGTTGTTCTTCGTTATCTGTCGTCCAAAACTCGATAACCGTACGTTCTTGAATGGCCTGCAACTGCCCTTGCAATGCATCAAGCTGCGCTTGCAATTCAGCATCCGGCGCTACATCTTCGCCAGTTTCCTGGGCGGCACCTAACTCGGACTGCAAAGCTTCAATTTGAGATTGCAGATCGGCGACCTGACCGTCAACCTCTGAAGCAGCTGCCGGTGCACAGGACGCAAGGATCATGCTAACAATCACTAAAACGCCAAAAACCATCGGGCGCATTTTTTTTACGGACATCACTTCCTCCTTATAATCAATTCTTTAACCAATTGGAACCCAAAAATCAATGAACTTCTTTTTGAAATTTTCCTCCTTTCTCCTCATTGAAAATCTGAATAAACCGAAATCGAAAAACAAGACCCGTCATCAATAACTACGAGGCGGGCATGTAGAATTGCGAACGATCATTTCCGGTTTAAGTAAAACGTGGCGATCTTCCAAAGGATTCCCCTTAATAAGTTGGTGCAGCATATTACTCAACCGTCGTCCAATTTCGTAGGTAGGTTGGCGCATCGTTGTCAAAGATAAATAGTCTGATGGCGGGATATCATCAAAGCCAGCCACTGAAAGGTCTTCTCCTATCTTGATATCTTTCTCGCGAGCGACAGAAACGGTTGCTACCGCCATCAAATCATTGGTTGCAATGATGGCTGTTGGGCGAGGGGCCAACAACAAAAGCTGACGAGCCGCCTTTTCTCCTCCCTTGCGGGTGAGATCCCCCCTAACCACATATTCCATATCACAGGTCAAACCTGCTTCCTGCAATGCGCGACAATAGCCATCAAAACGGAAATTAGCAAACATCAGATTGTCAGGACCAGAAATAAAGCCGATTCTGGTATGGCCCTGTGACAATAGATATGTTGTCAGTTGGAAAAACCCTACTTCGCTATCTTCATCAATGTAAGGAAAGTCAATGTCCAAATCTGAGCGACCAAAAACGACAAAAGGCAATGAAGTTGAGGAGAGATAGGAAATCCGCTCATCCTGCTTACGAGTACGAATGACGATCAAACCATCCACTCGCTGTCCTTCAACCATTCGCCGGTAAGCAGATAATTCTTTGGGGCCAGGTGGATGCTTAGACAAAAGAAGATCCATATCATGCTGGGCCAATTCATCACCGATGCCAGCGATGATAGCACTGAAATATGGATCGCTGAAGCGCGGACCTTGAGCAGGCAGAATCAAGCCTACCGTGTCTGTGCTTTGCTTCTGGAGCTGACGGGCAGTCAGGTTTGGATAGTAACCTAATACTTCCGCTGCCTCAAGGATAATTTGTTTTGTCCTTGGAGAAACATCACTATAGCCAGCCAGTCCACGAGAGACTGTCGTAATAGAAAACCCTGTTTTCGCGGCTATCGTTTTAAGCGTTACACGTTGGGTCATCATCACAATCCGGTAAAAGCTGTCTTTTCCAAAACGTTTCGGATATCCTAATAACAGTGTATACCAAAACGTTTCGGAAGTCAACAAGCTATTTCCGAAAAATGGTTTTCAATCTTAATACCAACCTTTTCCTAATCCCCACAACTTCCTTGAAGCCGTCCTGACGTAGATCGTCGTTGATTCCTAAACAGAAATGACCGTCACAGAAAAGGTCATCTCGCAGCCAGATTGATTTCCTGATTCAGTTGGTTTGGACAGAATAGCGTCTAAAAGCACCGGGTGAATCTATTGGCTGACCCTGTAACCAACACAACACGCAGTCAGCCCATTGTTCCCACCGCGGCACATTTCGCTTAGTAACAACCTCCCACCCGAATCAAATCCGGAAATCAATGACTGCTGCCGTTGTTCGTGCATTTCAAAACCTTATCGATGTCAATTCTTACGACAATTCACTTTGACCGTAAAAAGAAAACGAACATTTTCTACGAACAGAGGTGCCCAATGGAGACCGTAACCATGGTTACACTTACACCCTTCCAGCATGCGTTATTTGCCTTAAGGCCATCGTGCAAATATTACCTGCTGGCCTGAATGAACGAATTACCTTTTGGCCTGATCGCAAATATTGCATTAAGGCCATAATGCAGATCTTTCCTTCAGGCGAGAATGAATC
>JAIOTF010000027.1 GCA_021107195.1 Anaerolineaceae bacterium
CAAGACAATCGCCTCAACACCAAAGATGGCATTCACGGCGCTTCGGCGGGAGGCTTATGGCAGGCCATTATCTTTGGTTTTGCCGGGCTAATTTTTAAGCCTGAAGAATATCATTTTTCGCCCCGATTGCCGGCTCATTGGAATCGGCTTGCCTTTGCTCTACAATTGCGCGGACAAGATTTGTGGGTTGAGATTCAGCCTGACAAACCTGTTGAGATCAAGGAACGAGTGAAAATGATTGATTGAAAAATGTAAAAGGAAGTCGTTTGTTTTGTCCTGGTAGACCGCAAACGACTCCCTAGTAGCTCTCCATCCGTAGCGGGCGGAAAGTCGGGTAATTATAGCACGTCCTACTTGGGACGTAGGTTCATCGAAAATGAATTCCCGTAACCCGTGCGGCTGGAGGAAAGGAGATAACAATCGACAGATAACCCGATTCCCAGCTACTGGCTTAAACAGTAGGACACGTTGGCCGGCTTTTGACTGTGCCTGGATAGTTGCATAGTCTAGAGACCAACAATAACGTGCATAATTCCTGACAAAAATATCGAAAGAGGAGATTTATCATGGCAAAGAAAAACCTTATCTTTTTGAGTTGGTTACTCATACTGAGCTTTGCGTTGGCCGCCTGTGGCGGTGGGAAAGCGAATGTCACCCCTGAACCTGAACTTGATGATACGACGACGGGGACAACAGAAACAGCCGCTTGTTTCATGAATGTAGAAGAAGGCGCGACTATCGTTTTCTCTGGCTGGGGCGACGAGACGGAGCAGGGAATTTACCGCGACTCCATCGAACGGTTCGCCGAAGTTTGTCCGGCAGTCACTGTAGATTACCAACCCATCCCGGCCGATTTCCAGACAAAGTTAAAAGCATCCATGGCTGGAGGCACGGCCGCCGACGTTTTCTATGTGGATGATCAGTTAATGACCGCTTTTGCCCCCACCGGGCAATTATTGCCGTTGGATGATTATATGGCCCAGGCAGGAACTAGCCGCGGCGATTTTATCCCCGCTTTGCTTTCCATCTTTACTCAGGAAGGCGTTACTTATGCCTTGCCCAAAGATTGGGGCACGCTGGGTTTGGTTTACCTGCCTGCAGCATTTGAAGCCGCTGGCATTGATGAACCAGCAGCCGATTGGGGCTGGGACGATCTGAAAGCGGCCGCCGAAGCAATTGCGGCCACCGGCGAGTATGCTGGTTTCTGCCAAAATGCAGACTGGGCGCGTTTCGCTCCCTGGGCGTTTGGCAATGGTGGCGTTTACGCCACCGACGATTTCAGTGCTCCTTTATTGAACAGCCCTGAAGTGCTGGCAGCGGCTGAATATGTGGCTGCGATGCACGCTGATGGCAGCCTCGTTTCCGCAGCCGATGTGGGCGCCGGTTGGTGTGGCGAAGCCATTGGCAAAGAACTGGTCGGTCTGACCTACGAAGGCGGCTGGATGGTCAACTATATGCGCAATGAGTTCCCTGATGTGGACTGGAAGGCGCAAGAATTGCCCAGCGGCCCGGTTGGTAAGGGAGATATCATCTTCACCAACGGCATTGGCATTAACGCGGCCACCAGGTATCCGCAAGCGGCTGCCGCCTTTGCCATTTTCGTCACCGGCGCCGATAACCAGGGCGAGATCGTCAAGACCGGCTTCGCTTATTCTACCCACCCCGAACAATTGGGAGACGTGATAGACACCAACGACGCCGCTATTGCCAGAGGAAGCACCTTTGACCTGACCCGCGTCGCTTACTGGGGGCCAAACACCGGTAAGGTGAATGATGCTGTCAGCCAGGCGCTGGAACGGATCTACTTAGGCGACCAAGACGCTGCTGCAGCTTTCACCCAGGCGCAAAAAGAAGCAACCGAGTTCCTGACCGGCGAAGGCGCAGATGTAGGCGGCGGTATCGAAGCTGCTGTGGATGCCGGTTGTCCACTGAGCGACCTGGAAGAGGGAGCGACCATCGTTTTTTCTGGTTGGGGCGACGAGACAGAACAGAAAATTTATCGTGATTCTATCGAGCGATTTGCCGAAGTTTGCCCCGACGTGACGGTAGATTATCAACCCATCCCGGCCGATTTCCAGACAAAGCTAAAAGCATCCATGGCTGGCGGTACAGCTGCCGACGTTTTCTACGTGGATGATCAATTAATGACCGCTTTTGGCCCCACTGGTCAAATACTGCCGCTGGATGACTTTATGGTGGAAGCGGGCACCGGGCGCGGCGCGTTTATCCCGGCGTTATTGTCCATCTTTACCCTTGATGGCAATACCTATGCGTTACCCAAGGATTGGGGTACGCTGGGGTTGGTTTACCTACCGGAAGCGTTTGCTGCCGCCGGTATTGATGAACCAACGGCTGATTGGAGTTGGGATGATCTGAAAGCAGCCGCCGAAGCGATTGCGGCTACTGGCGAGTATGCTGGTTTCTGCCAAAATGCAGACTGGGCGCGCTTTGCTCCCTGGGCCTTTGGCAATGGCGGGGCTTACGCCAGCGAAGATTTCACCACCGCTTTGGCTGACAGTGCCGCCGTGATTGAGGCAGCCGATTATGTGGCTGCGATGCACGCTGACGGTAGTTTGGTTTCCGCGGCTGACGTGGGCGCTGGCTGGTGTGGTGAAGCCATCGGCAAAGAGCTGGTAGGCCTGACCTACGAAGGCGGCTGGATGGTCAACTACATGCGTAACGAGTTCCAAGATGTGAACTGGGTGGCGCAAGAACTGCCGACCGGACCCGAAGGAAAAGCGGATGTCATCTTCACCAATGGTATCGGTGTGAATGCCGCTACCCCGTACCCACGGGCAGCTGCAGCCTTTGCCATTTTTGTCACTGGCGCTGAGAACCAGGGCGAAATTGTATCTACTGGTTTTGCCTACTCGACGCATCCGGAACAACTCAATCTGGTTGTTGACCCCAACGACGCGGCGATTGCCCGCGGCGGTGGATTCGACCTGACCCGCGTTGCTTACTGGGGACCAAACACTGGCAAAGTGAATGACGCCATTAGCCAGGCGCTGGAACGCATTTATCTGGGCGACCAGACTGTTGACGAGGCCTTCACTCAGGCTAACGAAGAAATTCAGGGCTATCTCAACGACGTACAGTAAAAACTTATAGCAGTAGACTACAAAAGTCTCAAAGACTTTTGTAGTCTACTCGTCTGTTTTCTGCAGACGCCAGTCATCTCCAAAGTGACTAGCTCATACAAGAAGGAGGATTTCGATGGCTGCCACTGTCGCAAGCAAAAAAAGCAGTATATGGCGCAATGCAAGGGCGCGGCGTGAGGCGATTGCCGCTTACATGTTCTTATCACCTTACCTGTTAGTGACAATTGTCTTTACCGTTGGCGTTTTTATGTTTGCCATTTACGTGAGTTTTACCGAATTTAACCTGTTTAGTACGCCTGAGTGGGTGGGGTTGAAACATTATAAATCTGCCTTGCACGATATAAAATTCATTCGTTCGCTGGTTAACACACTCTATTATGCCATCATCGTTGTCACTCTTCAGACCATTCTGGCATTATTGTTGGCGGTTTTGTTGAATGCGCCAATGCGCGCCAAACAATTTTTCCGTACTATCTTTTATGCCCCTAGTGTCACATCTTCTGTCGTTATCAGTTTCATTTTTTTGTGGCTATATCTGAAAACGGGGTATGTCAACTACTTCTTTTCGAAGATATGGTCGCTGGGGGGCGCAGAATGGGAAGCAATCAACTGGCTCAACGATCCGCGCGGTTTATTCCAACTTATTCTGGCTCCTTTTGGCGTGGATATTCCCTCAAGTCAATGGTATTTTCGCGGTCCCAGTATCACCTGGATGGCGATTATGTTTCAAAATATTTTTACGACGGTGCCTACGTTTATGATCATGTTTCTGGCTGCCTTGCAAGACGTTCCGCCCTCATTATATGAGGCAGCTTCTATTGATGGAGCAAATAAGCGACAACAGTTTTTCAGAATCACCGTTCCCATGCTGCGACCGATTATCTTCTTAATTGTCGTTTTGGGCACAATCGGTACCTGGCAAGTTTTTGACCAAGTGAAACTGTTGACAGCCGGCGGTCCCTTAAACACCACTTTGACGCCTGTCTATCTCATTTTTTCAGAGGGCTTGGGTATCAACGGCCCACCGCGTATGGGGTATGCATCGTCCAGGGCGTTTATTCTGGGGGCAATTATCTTTATCTTTACTCCTATTCAACGTCGCTTCATTGAGCAAGGCACGGAACAGTACTAGGAGAAAGAGATATGACTACAATTTCTACAGATTCACAAATGTTGAAGCGCACGTCGGAGATAAAAAAGGAAAATACAATGAAACGCGTGAAGGTGATCATTCGTTATCTCCTTCTTAGCTTATTGGGACTGATAATTTTCATGCCCTTCATTCTCGCATTTCTAGGGTCGTTTAAAACAGGAGCGGAGATCATCGCTTTTCCTCCTACTCTTTTCCCGGAAAAGTGGATGTGGAGGAACTGGCCCGACTTGTTTAACACTGATTTGGGTGGCAGCCCTCGCCTTGAAGGAAGTACTTCCATTGGTCTGATCGTGGGGTTGTTTGCTTTCTACGCCACATTTTTCCTGACGGCAATGTCCAATCAGCAAGAGGGAAAAGGAGTGCCGCTTAAAATCGGCTTGCCAATTTCTATACTGTTGATAGGGATAACCGGATATGTCATTTCGGTTTATCTGGGGAGTTCTTTCGACGCCAGCTTGATATTGCGGGCATCAACAGCCATTGCATTAATGCTTCTCATGCTCATTGCCCTAGGTATCATTGGCATGTCTGAACCGGACTGGGGACGAGTGCTTTTGTCGTTGTTCGGCAGCATTTTAGTCGCCGGGGTTGTGACTTGGCTGTTTGCCCAAATGGCGATAAGTATTGGGGGCGGCAGGTTCACGCGTTGGTTGTTTAATACTGCCCTGCTATCCGTCGTCCGGGCTTTCTTGCAACTGATCTTTTGCTCTATGGCTGCTTACGCTTTTGCCCGACTCAAGTTTCCAGGAAAAAAGTTCATTTTTGGTTTTATGCTGGCTTCGATGATGCTGCCGGGAGCAGTCACTTTGATTCCGTCTTATATTCTCATCGCTAAGTTGGGCTGGATTAACAAATTTTACAGTCTGGTTTTCCCTGGCATTGTGGTTGCTTTTGGTATCTTTTTGCTGACACAGTTTCTAAAGGCTGTGCCGCGAGACCTGGAGGAAGCGGCACTCATAGACGGTGCTTCCTATTTCCAGATTTACAAGGATGTGATTTTACCGCTGGCGCGGCCAGCGTTGTTGACGCTGTTCATTTTGCAATTTCAGGCGATGTGGAATGATTACCTGTCCCCGTTGCTGTATTTGAATACACCTGATATGTGGGTGTTGAATGTGGCATTGGAGGTGTTTAAACAACAGTACGTGGCCCAGATGAATCTGGTGTTGGTCGGAGCGATAGTCAATGCCCTCCCGGTGCTGGTTTTATTCTTTTTCTTTAGCCGGTACTATATTGAAGGTGTGAGTTATGCAGGTGTGAAGGGATAAGATGAAGCTGGGGAGTGGAGATAAACTGCTCACGACCCCCAATCTCTAAACTCTAAAATGATCAAACCCTTCTCCATCATTGTCCATGCTTTGCGCCTGTGGTGGCGCGACTGGATTGGGATGATTTTTCTTAACATCCTGTGGTTCGCGTTGCAAATTCCAATTGTGACGGGTCCGCCGGCAACGGCTGTTCTTTATACTATTGCTCAACGCAGTTACAAAGATGAGTATTGGGAGATGTCAGAGCTATGCCCGCTGCTGCGGGAACTATTCTGGCCAGCTTGGCGTTGGGCGCTGCCCAACGGGGTGTTCCTGGGAGTGATGGCGGTCAATCTTTACGCCTATCAGGGCGCAGCGGGCACCGGTTGGTTATTTCTGCGTCTGGTTTGGGGAATGCTGCTGGCAGCCTGGTCGGCACTAAACTTGTTTTATTGGCCCTTTTGGTTGAACCAGAAGGACAAATCGTTGCGGGTAACGTATGCGAATTGCGGTCGTTTCTTTTTGCTGAACCCCTTACCAGCGACTATCCTGGCATTTTTTTGCGTTGCTTTGATGACGGTGAGTGTATTGCTCACTGTGCCGCTGGTGGCGGGGGCGGTTTGTTTACTAGCATTGGTGGGGATAACTGCCATTCAGAATTCATTGGCTCTACAAAAAGGAAAAAATGTATCATCTCAATAAAACAGTTCAAACATGCTTTCCGCTTTTTCTGAAATCGCCTTCGTATGTCTAGGGCTTTCTGTGTTTTGTTGATCTGCAGCGTGTGGGTTGAGGTCACCTGATTATAAATCATAACATCGCTCTGGCTTGAATAGAAATTCAGGATTGTTCAATCAGTGGTTGAAATTGTTGGCACTTGACAGTCCTTCCGACTACATGCTCACCGTGGAATTGTTTGTCGCTGTGCAAGAGCGTTGAATTTGCACCGGCAACTACGCAAGTCTCAAAGGGAATGGGAGTTTGGTTGGCACACCGCTTGTTCAGGGTGTTACGATCCACGATGCTTATGATGGAAATTTGCATTAGGCTGTCATAGTTGTATTGCAGAAAAATTCTAAATGCAGAGAGAAAACTCTCTCTGCATTTTTATGTTGGTGGGGGAAAATATATCGATCACTCATCCATGGCTTTTTGAAAGGTGAGCTGGTCCTGAGCTTCTTTCTTCAGGATCAGCTGTTCACCTTCCACGGAAAAGCTGACCACCTCGGAGAGAAAAGCCAGGTATTCCTGTTCTTGCTGCATGATGCCTTCTGGATCCATGCAGGCCATTTCGGTGGCGGCCAGCATGCCAAAGGAGATTTCATTCCCTTTGACTTTGTATTCGCCGAAGTAGGAATTGCAGCCAGAGTGGCCGTGCACTTCGCCATTCTCAAATTCAATGGTGAAGGTGTTGCCTTCCAGCGGAACCGATTTTCGGATGTAGAGCAATTCCCATTTTGTGCCGTCGAGTTCATTTGCTCTGCCAGGCAGGACTGCTCAAGCGGCAGTCATCAGCGCAAGGATGATTAGCGAAAGTGAAATTTTGTATATCTTGTTCATATTATCCTCCAGGTCTAGTGAAAAGACGTAAGAAGGAATAGAAAAGTTCCCGCGAATGGATTTCTGCAGGAACCTTTTGGAACGCGACAGTTGTTAGAGTAAACGATCCAGCATATTATTTATAACCGTATCAGAATCTGCATTGAGCACGACAGTTGCTGGATGCTTGGTGTCGAAATTGAATTTTTCTGGTGGGAAGTCCATTGTTTGTGTCCATACCCATGTTTTGCCCCGGCCGATCCCCCGGGTTGCAACTTTAAGCGGATATTGTTGCACTTCAAATAATGAGGGGTGCAGCATGTAGGCAATAGCGATGGAATCATGCAAATACAGTTCTGGTTTCCCCAGCGCTATGCTGGCGAAGGCCATAGAAAAGGGCAATATTTTATTTATATGCTGAGCGGTCGCCTTTTGAGAATTTGCGAATTTGTCAATTTGCTTTTGCGACATCAACACTTTATGTGTCACGTCTAATCCAACCATTGTAATATCCCAGCCTGCGCTGAAAACAATGTCAGCAGCTTCTGGATCCCCATAAATATTAGCTTCAGCAGCAGGATTGGTGTTTCCAGGGACAAGGGCTGCGCCGCCCATCAATACCACCCGCTTGACTTCATGTGCAATTTGCGGGCGAAGTTGGAGTGCAAGAGCAATATTGGTCAGCGGGCCAATGGGGACGAGGGATATTTCACCAGGGTGAGCAGATACCTGGCTAACGATAAATTCCGCTGCGTTCTGATCAACGGCTTTCCCGGCAGGCGGCGGCAGGAAGATATTCCCCTGCCCGTCTTCACCATGAATATGGGGGATAGGGCCAATATAAGCTGTGTCCAGAGGTTTTTCAGCCCCTTGGGCAACAGGAATGTCACCGTGGCCGGCAATTTCTAGTAAACGTAATGCGTTTTGCGTTGCCAGATCAACATGTACATTTCCAAAAACGGAGGTAATCCCGACAACTTCGAGTTCTTTACTTTCAAGCGCATAAAAAATTGCTAATGTATCATCAATACCTGGATCTGTATCAATGATGATCTTTTCGGTCATAAAGTCATTCCTTTAAGGTTCGTCAAAGTAAGATAAAAAGTTTAGATGTTTGCTATTTCTTTCACCCAGGCGATGATCTGCGGCTTCAGTTCTTCATAATTGCCGGGGACATTGATGCAGCTGAAGGCGGAAAGGAAGCTGTTCTCCTTTTCGATGGCTGCTTTAGCATGCTCCTCAGTTTTTGCAGGGGCGCCATCACAGCAGTGGAAGAATGCGATCTGTTTTCCATTCAGGCAGCCTTTTTCCAGCAGGCTGGAAATGGGCGGGGAAACGGTGAAAGCCCAGACTGGGCTGCCCAGAAAGATGGTGTCGTAGTCGTCAAGGTTCACATTGAGTGGCTTGAGTTCAGGTCGTTTTTTCATCATCACCTGGCCGCCGCCCCACATATACTTGGCGAAGCCTTTGGTCTTCATCTCTTTGATGGGTTTGACCTCTTCGATGTCAGCGTCAATCGTGCTGGCGATCAGTTCAGCGATCTTCCGGGTGCTTCCTTCATACGAATAATATAGAACCAAAGTTTTGGTCATCTTTTGCTGCTCCTTGTATAAACACAGGGTTTGAGTAGGGAGTATTATACAGGTTATTTTGTTGTTGAATCTTTTTCGGGTACATTCCCCGCAGCTTGCTGCGAACCTATGGTGTAAGATAAAGCTATGAGTAAGCCGGTGAGAAAAAGTCATAATGTATCGGTGTTGATTTATCATTATATTTGCCCAGCGAGGTACCGAAGAGTAGTGTTTGATCAAAAAGTAGATGAAATACTGAAAGAAACCTG
>JAIOTF010000191.1 GCA_021107195.1 Anaerolineaceae bacterium
GGGCGATCTGGGTTTCGTAAATTCTTCGCACTTCTAAAAGTTGCATCATAGATATGGATTTGCTTTGGGTGGAAATATATAAACCTAATGTATTTGCAATATCTTCGGATTGAATTGCCCTTACGTAAGTTCCGCTGCCAATTTGAGAAGCAAGCAACCCCTTAGCCTCTAACACGCTAATCGCCTCGCGAATCACTGTTCGGCTCACACCAAATGTGTCACACATTTCCCGTTCTGGAGGTAACCGATCACCTTCTGTTAACTTCCCCTCTACAATCAAATCAATAATCTGCTCCACAACTTGCACTGAGAGCTTTTCTTGACGTTTGACTAGGCGATAAGTATCGACCATTGAATTGCCTTTTGGAGGAATCCCCTAATTGGTATGACCATATTATAGTATTCAGAGCAACCAATGTCAATAGGCAATTTGGTTTTGAAACACAGGGGAGACAATAAAATTGGCCACTCTGATGACTATTTCACAACAGAGTGGCCACTACCAATTAAAATATAACTGGATTCTTCTGGATGCAACGATTCTGTCTTTATCCCTCTTCCACAATCTGGGAGATCTTACCAGTCTTCTTATTCTTGACGATCACCTTCTTGCGGCCGTCGGGCATGCGTTCGGTCTTGATCAGGAAATGGTCCGCATCATAATCACGAGCGAGTTCTTCTTCCTTATACTCACCATAGCGCCATTCCAGTTCAATAGGTTCCCATTTCTTGCTTTCGATCGAACGATAACAGGCATCCATAATCGCATTGACCACATAACCGTCGTAGAAAGTCTCGCTGGGTTCCTCTCCTGCTTCCATACTCTTGAACATGTCATCGAACATGCCCACGTACCCTAATGCCGAATGCTCATCCCCTACCGGGAATAGCCAACCCGTCTCAGCTTCAGCCTTTTCGGCCACATAGCCCTGCCCACCCGAAGAGAACATCTCAAAGCCTGTACGCAGCCAATGATTAAGCCAGATCGTACCTTCGGTGCCGGAAACCTCATCGCGCAAATCCATCCCGCCACGGAAATTCCAACCGCACTCAAACTGGCCAATCGCATTATTTTCGTATCTCACTAACCCGATGGCAAAATCTTCGGCATCAATAGGATGCACAGTGGTATCAGCCCAACACATGACCTCAACCGGGCGAATATCTTTACCGATATAATTGCGTGTAACTTCGATGCAATGGCAGCCCATATCTACAATTGCCCCGCCCCCAGCCAGTTCTTTGTTCCAGAACCAATCGCTGTGCGGGCCAGGATGCGCTTCGCGTGAGCGTGCCCACAACACCTTGCCAATTGCTCCCGATTGAATAGAAGCAATGGATTTCAATGCTTTGGGATTATATACCAGATCCTCCAGATATCCGTGAAAAACACCTGCTTTTTCCACTGCATCCAGGCATTCTTTCGCTTCCGCCGCCGTGCGCGCCAAAGGCTTTGTGGACATAACTGCCTTGCCTGCTTCGGCTGCCATGACGATTGCATCTCGATGTTGATAATTGGGCAATCCCACCACCACCAGATCTGTGTCAGGATCTTCAATTGCCTCTTTCATGTCTGTGGTCCATTTGGAAATGCCATACTTTTCAGCAAATGCCTTGGCACTTTTTTCGGTGCGCGAAAAAACCACCTGCACCACGTCAGAAAGTCGTCCACCCTGGATCGATTCAGTATAAAACATGCCAATCAAACCAGTCCCCAACATTGTTACTTTATGCATTTTTGATCTCCTTTTGATTTTTTCGACTGTGTCGTCTATTTTTATTCTCTGACATGAAAACTACAAATACGAAATTTCGTACACTCCAGAAATAACTGGTCTAAACGACCAAACCCTAACGTACCAAAATGAGCATTTCGGAAGTCATCCGACAGTAAACTATTCAATTGAAATCAAACGATAATGAAAAAATAGCAGTCAAAAAAATAACTCCCGGGATGATCTGCCGGAGAAATGACCTCATTCAACAATCATTAAAATTAATATACCACAGTCAATATCTGTGCGCCACTTTTCATGCCACAGCATTTCACTTTGCCTCTTCACTGCCCATCCCACAGCAAAATCCGGGATTTACCGGGCTCTCACCAAGTCAAGGTTGTGCGCCATCATTCCATCTCGACACCATTAGCACGCTCACAGGCTTTCCAATTGTGTATGACCTGGTTCCTGCCAATGTGGATAAGCGGCTTGCAGCCGAAACAGTTACGGGTTATTTGACCAGTTGTGATATCTTTGCTGACAAAGATTTCATTGGCTTTTAATGGCTAAACGAAACTCTTTGATCAAACAGGCAACTTGATCTGGACGCCCATACAATCTAATCAGGACACCCAAAATACAAGAGGCTTGGATCGTTGGCCAAGCAGTGTCCGCGAACGAATTGAAGGCGTCTTCCATGAACTGCAAAACACAGAACGCAATATTGAACGTTTGTTAGCAAAAACTGTGCTGGTCTTTGTGCCCGCATTGCCATGAAACTAACCAGTCACCTCCTGCATCTGATATTGCGTATTGATGTTCAAACATTTACGATTGCTGCATCTGTCACTTTGTAATTCACATCAAACGTGATATTATATGCTTATTGCAATATAACACATAGCATATATACCACTATATACTACACGAGAGGATAAATATGTCGCTGGAACACGCCATACTGGGGTTTCTCACCTACCGACCACTTTCAGGCTACGACTTGAAAAAGTTCTTCGATGAGTCGGTGCGCCACTTTTGGTCAGCCACACAGAGCCAGATCTACCGTACACTGGCGCGTATGTCAGAGACCGGCTGGATCGAGATGGAGCACATTGAACAGGAAGACCGCCCAGACCGCAAGGTTTACCATATCACCAATGAGGGCAGGGATGAGTTGCGACACTGGCTCACTACGCCGCTCGACCTACCAGCGATCCGCCATAAGTGGTTAGTCCAGGTCTTTTTCGCTGACCAGCTTTCAGATGAGGAGACCATTACTTTGTTCGAGGCGCACGCCGAAAGGTTACGCCAGAAACTAGCGTTATTCCGCAATGGAGTGCAAGAAGTGGTCGAGCGGCGCTTCACGGAGGGGGGTTCCAAAAGATCACGACGCTTGTGGCAATTCACACTAGATTACGGCATCGCCCACCTGGAGTGGGAGTTGCAATGGATTGAAAACGCGCTTAAAGACTTGCGCTACCTGCCATCTGATTAGACGTAATGCTCAATTGTGGACATTAAATCTGACATTAAGGAGAATATAAAAATGAATAAAATCTCTAACAACACTTTAGGGGCTATCATAGCGCTAGAAGGCCTTATGCTGGGTATTTTCATGGGTCTTGAAAAAGGGTTTTCATTTGAACCACAAAGCACTTTGAATGCTATTGCTACACTGGGGGGCAACCGCCATGTTGTAGCAGTCATAGTTCCTCTGATATTCATACCGATACTTGCCAAACAAATAAGAGGAGGATTCCTGGCACTCATTATTATCGTTTCAATCACGGGAATTTTAACGACAATCACAATTATTGACTTGCTGTTTATCAACCCTGGGTCTGAGGTATTAGCGCCTCTATTATCTATTGTTATGTTAGTTGTTCAAACGTTCGTACTATTTTTTAGCTACAGGGCCAGAAAGGAAATAATTTAATCTACGTCCATTTAATGCATGATTAAGGAGATTGTTTTGTCAACTACCACCCGCTAACACTAGCACCGCACTGCGTTTGGTGCAGTGCAGGTGAGCGGGTGGCTTGTAACTGCGCTCTGCCGCAATTCTAACGCAAGGTTAGCTTTGGCTTCATCACGCGCTACGATTGGCTGGTTGACATCTGCCCGCTGGCAAGAGCCAGCGCGAGTTTACAAGCGGAGCTTGACGCTGAGTGTCTTACGCAGAAGACGTTTCCTCTCTGCAACCTCATACGCTCAGTTGGTAAAGAGCTAGCCGTTACTCCGAAAGCGGAGTGCCTTGCCAATGGATTAGCACAAAAATTCTGGAAAGGAGGGCGGCTTCCTCCACCCGCTCGAAGCAGGTGGTTTCCGCCGCTGAACAATTATGAAAAAAATTTCGACCAACACGCGAGGTATTATAACTGGATTGGTGATCAGTGTTTTATGGATTTTCATAGGCCTCGATATTGTTGGATTTCCCTTTACAGCCAAAGACACTGTGTGCTATTGGCTCACACTGGGAGGATACCGTCACACCATAATGACAATACTTGCTTTGGTTCTCATCCCAGTATGTGCTCACGGGAAGCAGTGGGGTTTCCTGGCAACGATGGTGCTGGGAGCAGTCACGCTAATCTTGGCGGCAGTTCATGTTGTGTATATGTTGATTACGGCACCACCTGGATATGAGTCGCAGTTGTTCGGCCCCGCTGTGTGGTCTATCATGCAGATCCCGATAGTTGTGTTCAGTTACAGAGCAAGGCGAGAGGCAAACAAAGAAGCTGGGGGCAGGAAGGGTTCCTAAAGTAGTAAAAGGTGGTTGGGTGGTCGTGAGATACCGCCCAACCACCGCATTAATCGTTATTAAAGGGAGTTAATCCTGTGACCTCTCCGCCGCCTGACACCTGCACCTGCGCCAGGCTCGGTGCAGTGCAGGTGAGACGGCAGTCCCCCTTGACGTTTCTTATGAAGCTCCCATTATCCAATAAACAACCCCATCATGATAGGTTTGAGTTAAGTCTTTTGCCTTCCACGCCGATCCGCGGTACTGAAGGCCAACAAACCCAGCATGATTAGCAGCATCAGGTAAGCGAACCAGTCGCCCCAGCGCGAATATAGTGTCCGCACGCCGCGCGTGGGGAGATCGGCCAGCATGATTCGCTCTGAGGTGGTGAAGAAATCCTGGTAGGTCAGGACTCGGCCCTGGTAATCCACCGCCATCGAGGTGCCTGAGTTCACCTGGCGAAAGACTGAAAATCCATTTTCTACGGCGCGGAACAAACCAACTTCGGTATGGTAGGGTTTGATCGGCTGCCAGTCGAAGGCTGGGACAAGCATGATGTCTACGGACTGACGGCCGGCCTGTTGGATAAACGCCGGGAAATCCATGTCGAAGCAAAGGACGGAAGCGATGCGCCCGTAGGGAGTGTCCACGAAATGGATCACACCATCCGAATCGGTCGGATACCACGATTTGGTCTTGGTGTATTCGTAAGCGCTTTGGCCTGTGGGCGTGATCATCCACAACTTGTTATCGGCAGAGGCTTGTCCGTACTTGAAGATGACAGCTGAGGGGGCCAGGTAAACCTGGTGGTCGCGGGCAAATGCCTGCGCGCGGGCCATGAAAGTGTCCATGTCTTCGGGGTAAAGCATAGCGTTGGCTTCCGACCAGAAGATGATTTTAGCCCCGAACTGAGCCGCGCGGGCACTTTGGCTGAAAAGCTGCTCTTCCAATTGAGCAAACTCATCCGCATAGGCGTGCGCTTGCTCTTGTGGGGTGTTCAGATCGATCACCTCATCCCAGTAATTACGGCTTTGCTCGACGGTGACGCCAGCGACCTTCACCGTGGCGGCGACCGGCTCGTTAGAAAGACGCAGTCCTGCCAACACAAGGCTGACACAGACGACTGTGGTAAAGAGCATCACCGGACCCCGCACCAGCTTTAAATCGAACCTCTGTTCCCAGGCCAGGTTGACCACAGAAGCCAACCAACTTACCACGAAGGTGAGGCCCCAAATTCCGGTGACTGAGGCCAATTGGACGAGCGGCAAGGACGCGAACTGCGTGGGGGCTATCGAAAAATTCGATCCCAATGGGGAAAAGGCGACAATCCAATCCAGGATCACATAAGTCGCCGGATAGACCAGGGTAGATAGCGCCAGCGGCAGCCGTCGCGATAGATACCGATCCAGATACATGGCAATGAGTATGGGCGTGGCCCGCGCCAGGCCAACGCCGATCTCTGCTGGGATGGAAAAGTCCCAGCCGCCGTGCACGTTGGCAAACAAAGCCAGGGTCATGACCGGGATTGCCAGGAACGCCGTCGTCCAGCGCTTTTGGGTGCGGACAAAGCGTAGCATGAAAATCGGCGCCAGCCACATGGCTATCGGCGCATTCCAGCGCCAGCCCATACAAAGGAATAAGGCAGCTCCTAAGATTAACCACAAGTACGACCAAAATTTGTTATTCATTTGTAATCCTTTCTTGAGTAAAGATATTTTCCGATAAGACTTAGCATCACGAGACCCAGCATACATAGCCAGGGAAAGAAATCACACAGGGTAATGTAAAGGGTGCGGACACCCTCCACCTGCAGATAGCCCAAGGCTCCGCGTCCGCTGGCCGTATAGTGATTGACAGCGGCCAAGAAGTATTCCTGGTAATCCACAACATTGACCAAATAATCGCGCACCAGTCCCAAAACGGTCTTCTGTGTATGCAGGAAACTCACCAGAAAGACTAATCCTGGCCAGGTGGCAATGGAGGCGATGTGTATGCCATTCGAAAATATTAACTGACTTCCCGCTACCGCTAGCCAGAGGAACGAAAGCTGGTCGGGGAAAGACAAGCTTGTTGAGGTGAAACGATATCTGGATGGGTTCATATTCATTTTCCTTGCAGTTCAGTGTACTAGCAAAGAGGTCGCTTGTAATCGACCGAAATGTGGATTAAGGGGGTGGAGAAACAAAAACACCGTGCGAGCGCTATACATTCGCACGGTGTTGAAGGTTTTCCACTCAGAGCAGCTTCTGTTTCCTGGCTTGATTGACTGCTTGCATGCGGCTCTGCACCCCTAGCTTGCGGTAGAGATTGTTGATATGGGTCTTTGACTGTGCGCAGCGCAATGACCAGCCGCTGTGCGATCTCTTGGTTCGGTAAACCTTCGGCCAGCAACTGCAACACTTCCCGCTAGCGATTGCTGAGCTACTCAGCACGTGCGCGGCTGGTTTGAGAATGGGCAAAGTGCTGACTGCTGGCTACATGCCAAGCGCAGATTGGCGCAATAGCGGCGTAAGGCTGCCGGGGCTCCACAGGGCTCGCTTTTCGTCTGTAGATCAGCCAGCAGCCGTCGCATCGGCTCGCCCGCGTCCACGAACATGCGCATGAAGCCGGCAGGCAGGGACCCACTCAAGGGCGGTTCAAAAGCTCGATGTCTGGATTCCAGGTCTGCCCTTGACGGGGTGGCCGGAGGAGTCAATACTTGTGCGCCACTTTTCATGCCACAGCATCCCATTTTTCCTCTTCACTGGCCCCACAGTACACCCAGGATTTACCGGTCTCCCACCAGATCAAGGTTGTGCGCAATCATTCCATCTCAACTGACAATTTCATTCAGTTCTTTGCAAAATCAAGACACTCTGTTTTGTCAATGTGCAGCGGTGGTTCTAACAAGCCGGGAGAATTGCTCTCGCTCAGCAACTTGGGAGTCTGCCCCACCCTCTTTTATCAACTTCACATACCTGCTAAACAAATCAGGGACAATAATGTAATAATCAAATGGTTGAAATTTTCCGAAATTGTACTATAATAATAGTACAAGGTGAAAGAGGATTATTTTATGTCAAACAATAAGCGCGATAAAACCCGTATCCAAACAGGGCGACGTCAGAGCCAGTGGCGTGAAAGTCTCATGGCAACTATGCAGCCCTCAACAGAAAATCCAAAGCCCACGGAGATTAACGTTGGACGCCAACTACAAGAACTACGGAAACAGCAAAGTTTATCAATCCGTTCCCTGGCCGAAATGAGCGGCCTGAACTTCAATACGCTCAGTCTGATCGAGAATGAAAAAACGTCTCCCAATGTCAATACTCTTCAGCGTTTAGCCACAGCTCTACAAGTTCCCATAACAGCCTTTTTTGAGTCCTCTTTCATTCGTAAAGAAATTGTTTTTCAAAAAAAAGGAGACCGGCCAGAAACAACATTTCCTCATGGAGAACTTGAAGATTTAGGCGGCGGAATGGCTTTAGGAGAAGCTACCCCTCTTTTGATGACTTTAAAACCCAATAGCAGCAGTGGTCTTGATGGAATCGTTCATACCGGTCAGGAGTTTGTTTATTGTCTGGAAGGCAGTATTGTCTATTGGGTTGGCGGTGATGAATACTTTCTTGAACCAGGTGATAGTCTGATCTTCCAAGCTCATATTCCTCACCGTTGGGAAAACAGAGGCGAGATACTGAACCGCTCAATTCTTGTCATTTGTCCCTCCGACAATAGTGATCGTTCTGTAGAACAACATTTGATGAAAGATAACCCTGTGGAGTAGTAAAGATAAAGGATTGGACATGGAATGCCCTCTGAGACAAAAAATGGTGCAGATAGTAAAGGTGGAAAGGAAGTGATTATGACAATGGTCGTGAATCAGAATTTGTGTACTGGGTGCGGTATGTGTGTGGAAGCCTGCCCAAGCAATGCTATTAGTTTAATAACGGGCACCGCTTTCATAGATCAAGAAAAATGCTCTTCCTGCCAGATTTGCACACGAGTTTGCCCAACAGGAGCTCTGCAATTTTCTAACATGGTTACCCCGGAAATTTTGAAGCCCCTCCCAGCAATGAATGTCTTATCTCCGAGAACCACCACAGAAATTTCTCCAAGGCCGGATAACTGGAAGACGACAATCATTTCGGTTTTCGGGCAGTATTTTTTACCCCGTCTGGCAGATGTTCTGGCAACCTTCATTGAACAGCGTTTCCTTTCAACAACTCCAAAACATACGCCAGAAACCGCTAATGCTTATCATGATCGACCGAATAGACGGCATAAACGGCGCCACGGACGGATGATCTAAGAATTCAATATAAATTGTTTCTGGAGGCGGCGGACGGCGCCAGCGCAACAGGTATATGCAACCAGCGTCCACAGGCAGCTTTTCACTTATGTATTCCCGGCGCTGCAAGAGGAGGCCGAAACACCAAAAGACCTAACCAGCTGGCTAAAAGAGTTGCTTCATCAAAAAAGCATATTGTCAAAAAGGCGCGGAGATTGGTTTTCTTGTGCTGTTACAAAACATCTTGCGTCTCGTTGCTAATTAAAAATATATAGGCAGGTGAAAAATGTTTAATAAATTATTTCGGGGTGGGCGCGGTCAAGGGCGCAGAGCAGGTCAAAATCAGGGGCGCGGTCTTGGCAGCGGCAACAAGCCAGGTTCAGGCCCAACCGGAGATTGCATATGTCCCAATTGTGGGTACAGGAAAGCTCATCAAGTTAATGAACGCTGCCTCGACATTGCATGTCCAAAATGTGGCGCAAAAATGAGTCGGGAATAAACCAATTTCCGTTTCAGTAAACAAGCAAAACCATTAAAACTCCTGTCCCCGCTGCAAACAGACGGGGCATTCAGCAAAGATAAACAAGGATAAAAATGAAAATAATCAATGCTAATATATTTAGCCCAGAAAGCCAATTTCGTCTGGGCCAAGTTGAGTTCGATGACGGAGTGATTCAAGCTATCCATTATCTGAATTCCACATCAAAAGAAAGTGGGGCGGACATCATCGATTTATCAGGTCAATACCTCGTGCCGGGTTTTATTGAGTTGCAAATCAACGGTGGATTTGGCAAGGATTTCACTGCATCACCTGAATCGATATGGGAAATCGCATCCAAAATGCCGCAGTTTGGCGTTACATCCTTTTTGCCTACAATCATTACTTCCCCACTCGACACCGTAGCAAAAGCACAGACAATTGTAGTTCAAGACCCTGATAATGAATTCTGTGGTGCCAGCCCATTAGGGCTTCATATCGAAGGTCCTTTTTTAAACCCCGCCAAGAAAGGCACACATTCAGAAGCATTAATTCGCAATCCTTCTCTTGAAGACATACAAAACTGGACTTTGGATCAAGGCGTCAAATTAGTCACATTGGCTCCTGAACAATCTAATGCCCTGCGGGTGATTGTCCTGGTTCACCGTGAAATGGAAAAAGGGCAACCGTGCTATAGTTCACTAACGGAGGCCAAAACGATGAACAAAAAACGGAAGAATTACAGCCCTGAAGAAAAAGTCAGCATCTTGAAAGAACATTTGGTCAATGGAGTACCCGTATCAGAATTGTGTGATCGGCGACAATTACACCCAACGGTATTTTATCGCTGGCAGCGGCAATTGTTTGAACAGGGAGCCGCAGCTTTTCAGAGCGACCAAAAGCGG
>JAIOTF010000403.1 GCA_021107195.1 Anaerolineaceae bacterium
CCAGTTCGCACGCTATTTCGTTTAGCACTTCAGTGGTATATTCCATTTGGAACCTCCGGTGGATTTAGTTTTCACAGACCTTATCCTACCTGAGGTTCTTCCTTTTTGACAACCTTTGCGTGCACACATTCTCAATTTAGATTTGCAGCAACAATTTTAATCGTTAATTTCAAACGCTTAACGACTGAAGTCGGACCTACAACAGCGATATTTTCATCATTAGGACTTTCGCTTATGGACAAAATCAAGTAATCTAAATCCATGATTACCAAACAGCAGTACGTTGAATACCTAATTAGCACGCCGATTAACTACACATGTACCAACTTGGCAGAACATCTCGAAGGTGTGAGCCACGATGTTATTAGCGATTACCTTGAAAAGGAAAAGCTAACAGCTCGCCATCTCTGGGAGTTGGTAAAAGGACTGATAGATGACAGTCCCGAAGCCTGTATGATCATTGACGACAGCGTACACAACAAACAGTATTCGCGGTCAATAGAAATGGTCAAATTGCAATACAGTGGCGCCGTAGGCGGCTTAGTGCGAGGGATAGGTGTTGTAAATCTTGTCCACACAAACGGAGAAGATGGCGAACACTATCCTGTTGATTTCCGTGTCTACGCCAAAGGAGCTGACGGGAAGACAAAAAATGACCACTTTCAAAAAATGCTACTTCAAGCCGTAATAGAGCGACAGATCAAGGCAAAAAGAGTGCTTTTTGATAGCTGGTACGCCTCTTGGAAGAACTTGAAGATGGTGCATCGTTGGGGATTGATATTTCATACGACGCTCAAAAACAATCGTTTGGTCAGTTTGAGCAAAGAAAGCGGATATGTTCACCTCGCCGAAATCGAATGGACAGAAGAGAGACTAAAAAAGGGTCTCATTGTCAAACTCAAAAAAGTTCCTTTCAACGTGAAATTATTCAAGATAGTTGCCACAAACGGCGACATTGACTGGATTATCACCAATGATCTGGATGAGACTACAATCACGCAAGTCGCTCAAGACGCGAATGACTTGCGCTGGCAGGTCGAAGAATTTCACCGCGAATTGAAACAATTGACGGGCAGTGAAAAATGTCAATGCCGCAAAGCTCGTTCCCAACGAAACCATTTAGCTTGTTGCTATCACGCATGGTTATCCATGAAAGTCCAAGCAAAAGCGTTGAACAAAACCATCTATCGAGTCCACACAGATCTATTTAGCGATTATTTGCGAGCTGAACTTCGCAACCCGACCATTGCAGCTTTTCAACCTGTATGAGCGAAAGTCCTAATGTTAAGAGGATAGCGATTTCGCCTGATGATTACAATCCAGTTCATTAATAATTGGATAAGAAAAGTTTTTTCACAAAGCATGTTTTTCCCAACGAAAGCGTACTCGCGTTATAATAGACAGATATGGATTCAGCTCAAAAGGCGGGCTTTGTGCGATCAAAGGAAATCATGACAAGCTCATCTCAACGTAAACTGGCAATGAGAGGCAGATTTGCCCTCATTTTTCTGGTGCTATGCGCGATCTTCCTGGGACTCCCCAGCCCGGTTGCCGCGCAAGAAGGCCAGCCTGGCTGGCGTTTGCTGCCGTCTACACCCGAGACAGACCAGTTCCCGCAGATCAATTTCTACCTGGAAGCCTACGACGAGGCCAATACGGCCATTCCGGATTTGGCCGCAGGCGAGGTTACTGTCCTGGAAAATGGTATCGATCTGCCGTTGGATAGTTTGGAGCGCATTGAGCCGGGCGTGCAGGTGATCGTCGCCACCAACATTGCCCCTGCGTTGGCCAACGTTGTGGGCGGCGTAACGTATTTTGATCGTATTCGCCTGGCGCTGCGCGATTGGGCTGCCCGGCAGCCCGCCGGTACGCCAGATGATTTCAGCATTGCCAGCAATTCAGGGTTACTGGCGGTGCGTTTGCAGGAACCTCAACAATGGATCAAAGCCATTGAAGACTTTGTGCCAAACCTCCGCGAATCACAGCCCAGTGTGATCAGTTTTTCGCAGGCTCTGGACTTGGCAACCGACTCCAACGAAAACCAGCGCATGAAGCGCACTATTCTTTATGTCACTACTGTGCCCGAAGAGGCGGAGCAGGAAGCCCTGCCTAACCTGGCTGAACGCGCTGCCCAGCTTGGGGTGCGGGTTTATGTGTGGCTGGTGGCTGCACCGGGCGTGGTCAATACGCCTGAAGTTCAGCCGCTGCAGCAAATGGCAGCGGTGACCGGCGGCCAATTCTTCCTCTTCTCCGGCAAAGAAGAATTGCCTGATCTGGATGCCTATTTGAACCCCATTCGCTATCAATATCAGGCCAGCTATACATCTGGCGTTGTGCAGGCTGGCATGCAGCGGCTGGCGGTGCAGACGCAGCGCGGTGGTCTGGTCAGCACCAGCGCCGAGCAGGAATTTGACCTGAATGTTCTTCCCCCTAACCCGATCTTTTTGTCCCCGCCGGTTGATATTTTACGCTCCTGGCAGGAGGCGGAGGACAAACAGGGTGAAGCGGCTTTGATGCCACAGGTCACTTCCATTCCGATCCTGATTGAATTTCCGGATGGTCATCCCCGCCCTGTGCGCCGTACGCAGCTTTATGTGGATGGTGTCTTGCAGGTAGAAAATACCCAGCCGCCTTTTGATGTCTTCCTTTGGCCGCTGGATGAATATACCGAAAGCAAGCGGGTGATGTTGCAAGTTCGAATGGAAGACAACCTGGGTTTGCAAAACGCCAGCATTGAAACGGCTGTGCAGATTAGCGTGCAGCCAAAAGAAACCGGTTTTGTCGAGCGTTTGATGACCCGGCGCTGGCCGATTATTCTGGCAGTTGTTCTGTTAACGGCATTGATCCTGTTGTCTGTGTTGTATCTTGCCAGGCGGCGGCACTCGCTGAAAAAGAAGCGCGAAGAGCGACGCGCCTATCGCGATCCTTTGACCCAGCCGGTGCCCATTCGTCAGGTAGAGCCCGCACAGCCGCGACAGCAAGAGAAACCTGTTGAAATTTCACGTGATAAAATAAGTTGGGCCTTTTCCAAACTGAAAGCCCCCGCTCGATTGGTTCGTCTGGATACAGACGGCAAGACCGTGCGCGGGGGGACGATTCCGCTGGATGAGGAAGAGGTCACATTTGGCAGGGACGCGAAGCGGGTGATTGCTGTTATCGAGTCGCCCTCTGTCAGTGGTTTGCATGCCCGGTTCTTCCGAACACCAGATGGGCAGTACATGCTGGCGGATGCCGGCTCAGTGGCAGGCACCTGGATCAATTATGTACCGGCTTCTTTGGAAGGTGTGTCATTGCAGCATGGCGATTTAATACATTTTGGCAAAATTGCATTTCGTTTTGAATTGAGCAATCCACCCAAACAGGATCGATTAACAGTTGTTCCCTATGAAGAAGAATCATGATTCAAATTGAACAGGCACATCTTCCTATTGCAGCACTTACCCACCCAGGCATGTCTGGAAAGAACAACGAAGACAGCTTTGCGGTTTCTGCCTACTCGAAAGAGAACGGACGGGATACACCAGTTGTGCTTGCTGTGCTTTCAGATGGGATTGGGGGACACCGCGCCGGTGAAGTGGCTTCCGAGATGGCGGTCAACCGCATCAGTCAGAGAGTGGCTGAGAGCGATGGAAAGCATATCTTGCAGACGATGCGCCTTGCCATTCAGGAAGCTAGTGAAGAGATCCATGAACAGGCCCAGCAAAATGAGACTCATCAAGGAATGGGGGCAACCTGTGCCGCAGCATGTATTGTAGGCAACCGCCTTTACACTGCGACAGTGGGCGATTCACGCATTTACCTGATGCGTGGGCAGAATATTCGTCAGATCAGCATCGATCATACCTGGATCCAGGAGGCGCTGGAGGCCGGTATTATGACCCCCGATCAGGTGGAAGGGCATCCCAATGCCCACGTCATCCGCCGTTATCTGGGTTCTCCCTCGCTTCCGGATGTAGACTTGCGCCTTTCAATGCGTGACGATGAGTCACGGGAAGATGCTCTCACCAACCAGGGCTTGCCGCTTTTGAATGAAGATATGCTGTTGTTGTGCAGCGATGGATTGAGCGATCTGGTTCAACCGGATGAGATTCTCAATGTCTGTTGCGACTATCCTTTGGATCAAGTTCCGCAGGCCTTGATCGATTTAGCCAATGTGCGCGGCGGGCATGACAATATTACTGTTATCATCTTGCAAATGACCGAAGCCTATGCCTCCAAGCCCAGGCGTATTTGGAAGAAATCACCCAAAAGCTGGCAACCGCTTGTTGCTGCTTTGATCATTGTCGTTGGCTTGGCTGTCATTCTCGGGGCGGTGGTTGGAGGCTGGTTGTGGCTGCGTGACCAGCGGGATGGTGCGACAAGTCTCACCCCTACAGTTCAGGAGACCATTCAGCAGACCGAGGACATAATGCTAGGAACACCATTACCGGAATTGTCTGTGCAGGCCACACCCGATGGGCAGGAAATCGAGCTGCCGGCCGAGCTAGATGAAGGTCCCACACTGACCCCCTGGCCGACCCATACCTTGCAATCTTCAGCGACCTTGCCTGTTATTCCTACATTTACCCCAACGCCGTAGTTTTTGAGATCGTTCAGACTGATTGCAGTTTCATTGTCAGTTGGTCGTTTTTTGATTCAGGCTGGCAGATATTTATTTCCTGGACGTGCGCCAGTAAATTTTAAGTTATTTCAGGAAGGCTTCTATTTTGGTGACGAAATTCGGCACGTCCAGCGGTTTGTTCAGGAACCCGTTGCACCCGGCTTTTAATGCTTCCTGACGGTCACGCGGCAGGATGTGAGCCGAGACGGCTACCACCGGGATTTCGGCCGTGTCAGGGTTGCTGCGGATCTTTTCGGCCAGGTGCCAGCCGTCAATGCCAGGGATTGCCAGATCTAAAAGGATCAAGTCTGGTTTCTCGCTGCACACCATTTTGAGCCCTTGATGACCGTCTAAGGCTGTCAACACATCATATTCAGCTTTGTTTAACAGGAATTTGATCAATTCCAGGTTGTCTTCATCGTCTTCGATCACTAAAATGATGCCCTTGGGCATGGCGGCTTCCTTTCGCAAGTAGTGTATTGTAAAACCACTATACACAAAACTTGTTCATCCGTCAAATAATTGGATAAAAATGTTTGGTTTTATGCATAGAGGAATCATAATTCTGGCGATCATTTTTTACTATTGCCGGGTAAAGAATAGCTCTGCTGAAAAAGCGGGGTTTTCTCCCACGGGCTGTTTCACAAAATTCATATTATGGAGCCAATCGGGATGCACGCTGTTGTAACTTCCCCCAATGATGAGATAGGTTTGATCGGTCAGCGTGCTCATTTCGTATAAAGCTTCTGTGGACACTCCTGTGACAACTCTGGCAATGTCTGGTCTATTAAGTCGGTATGTCAAATAATACTGGAAAGTGAGAGCATTCCATCCGGGGATGACAAAAATTGATTCGCCAGGTTGATATTGGTTCGATAAAATTTCACTGATTTCCCTGGCCGTACTTTTTTCCATACGACAGGAATCCACGTTCGCCGGAATGCTGAAAATCAGCAAACCGGCGATCATCATCCCGGCGAAAATGCGGTTGACCACCGAATAATCCTGTTCATTTTGGGATGGAAAAAACAAAGACGTCGGGCTTTTAAATGATTCATAGACGGCCAGACTGATCAGGAGAGCATTGAATGGAAGCAAAAAAAGGATTTGACGCGCTGCGAAAAAATAACCGCTGAATTGGTCAGCAAGAATGATTGCCAGAATTTGGATCAGGGCACTTGTAAGCAGGGCTTTTAATAATGTATATCGCTTTTTGAAAATAAGAATACATCCTACAATCGCTGCAATGATGGAAAAAACGTAAAAAATCCAACCAAGCTGATTGGTTAGTGGATAGGTTGGTATCCAGCCAACGCCTTGCATCACGAGCATTGGAATCAGAGGGATATCTAAACCAAATTCAAAGTGCTGTTCTCCATGAGAAAAGTAAAGGTAACCCGGCAAAACAAGCAGACCAATGACGACAAGAGATAAAAACGATCTTATGATGATTCGTTTGATTTGTGGATTATTCCGGTGCACAATCAGATAGAAAAATCCGTTGCATAATGCCAGACCAACAAATAAATGGAAATAGATACCAATGGCTGCGATCAATCCGAACAGGACAAAATTCCGCCAGGTTGGATGTTTGATCGACAAGATCATGAGCAAAGTGGTTAGATAATAAAAAAACAATAATGCCGAATAAAAGCGTAATTCCTGCGCAAACAAGATGGCAAATGGAGAGATGGCAGTCATCAGGGTTGCCAGGAGGGCTGATTGCTTTCCGGCGATTTCCTTGAAGAAGAAGAAAATTGGAATCAGAGAAAACGTACTCCACAGGGCAGCAGGCAGTCGCAAAGCCCATTCTGAATTGCCCCACCAGCGAGCAGCAAACCAGGCAACCACATAGTCCAGCGGCATGGCTGCAGCGTGATTTCTGGCGATGCGAATGGCTCCCGCCAGGTCTTCTTGCATGGCGGCCATAGCGACACCAGCTTCGTCATACCAGAAGCTTTCTGCACCGAGATGATATAAGCGCAGCCCCAGTCCTAAAAAGATAATGAAGAAGAGTGATAGAGAATAGCCAATCTGAGTGGAGGATTTGTTTTGATCGCATTCCATAAATGATTGGATACCATTTCTCCTCTCTAAAGAATGACCGCATTATTTTGGAGAGGGATGTTCTTACTATGTTAAGTTTATTGTGGTTTGGATTATATGTGTGAATGACATGAATCGCAAGTTGTAATTTAATGACTTGAATATGCGCTTCCTGTGGTTGAAACTGGCAACCGGGAATTGATTGAGCATCTGCACAGGAATGATGAGCAAAACCTTGCGGTTTGAGCATTTTACCCAGCTTTGAACAAAATCAGGTTTGCAGTATAATCCGAAACATGAAACGAATACTGGTATTTGCATTGCTAGCCGTCTGGCTGGCCCTTGTTGCCAGTGCAGTGGCTTATAATCTGCCGCAAACCCGCCTGTGGGTTGAGTGGCAGGTGGCCAAGGCACAGGCCAAGATTAAATATTCACTCAATCCTCCTGAACAGGCCGTCTTTGTGCCGGAGGCGGGTTCAGAGATCGGCGAATCGGTCGTTACCCCGTTTGCCCCATCGGCAACCCTGCCGCCGATCATCACGCCCACCCAGACACCCACTGAAGTTGGTCCTACCCCCACACCGGAACCAACCGCAACCGCTACGCCGGTTCCAACGCCGCTGCCTGTGGCGATTACCCTGCAGGGTGTGCGTTATGAAGACCAGCATGGCAAGTGGAGTTATTGCGCTCCTGCAAACCTGTCGATGCTTTTGTCCTATTGGGATTGGGAAGGCGATCGCGACGTGACCGGTCCGTATCTCAAACCGTATGACCGCGACAAGAACGTTATGCCCTACGAAATGGAGAATTTCGTTGAAGAGCAAACCGATTTTGGCTCAATCGTGCGCGTTAATGGCACCCTTGATCTGTTGAAAACGTTTTTGGCGGAAGGGTTCCCGGTGCTGATCGAGAGTGGCCTATATGAGCGTGATTTCCATGGCGTAATCACCTGGATGGGACATTATCAGGTTTTGACTGGCTACAATGATCAAGGTGAATATTTTCTGGCGCAGGACTCCTATCGCACGCCGAATATGAAAGTGCCCAGTGATGAGCTGTATGATGGTTGGCGCGCCTTTGACTTTGCCTATCTGGTGATTTATCCCCCGGAGCGCGAAGCGGAAGTCATGGCTATCCTCGGACCGGACGCCGACGAAGAGCAAAACTACCTCTCTGCATTGGGCCGGGCCGGAGAGGACATCCTTACCCAGGAGGGCATGCAGCTTTTCTTTGCTTATTTCAACCGCGGCTCCAATCTGGTCAAATTGCAGGATTATTTTGGTGCAGCGCAGGCCTATGACCAGGCCTTTGCCCACTACGCCGATCTGCCGGAGAATGAACGTCCCTGGCGCATGATGTGGTATCAGACAGGGCCTTATTTTGCCTATTTCTACTCTGGCCGTTATCAGGATGTGATTAACCTGGCCGATAATACCCTGGAAGTGATGAGCGAGCCGATTCTGGAAGAGACCTACTACTGGCGCGCACAGGCCAAATGGGCTTTGGGCGATGCAAATGGGGCCGTCGAGGATTTCCGCAAGAGTCTCGAATATCATTCCGACTTCCCGCCCACCATTCAGAGTGCGGCCATGTTGGGGATCAATCTGTGATCCTGTCTGCCTGAAAACCGAATTTTGGGAAGAAAAAACCCGCTCATCGTCTGAGCGGGTTTTGTTTTTATAAGCTGCTTTACGTCAATCCAGTGGGAGGATCGCATGAGCAATCTCGTACCAGTTACCGGTATCCCATTTGACATGGTACACCGCCTCGCCTTGTATCAATCTGCCCTGCACATTTTCGTGTTGGCTGCTACGGAACAGGCGGTAGGCCGAGAGCAGCGATTGAATTGTCCCGGATTGTGGGCCTGGATCGCTGCTGGTGAAGGCCATGGTCACCAGCAATTCTGCGTCGGAGATGCCATCGATGCCATCTTCCGCCGTATCTTCAAACGGCACATCGTTGGCGATGACGGCTGCATCAAAGCTCAGATAGGTTTCCGCCGGCTCTGGCGGCATTTGCCATACCAGGTCGGCCGAGAGGTCTGGCAGCACGGCCACCACTGTATCCACTTCCACTGGAATATAGGGACAGGAAGCGTAGGGTGCGGCGATCTTGTGTTGGTATTGGGTGCGGATGATCGAAGACAGACTGTTGGTGTAATCCACACCCAGGGTCTGACTGAGTTCGTAGAGGGTTGCTGATGTCAGGCTGGCCACAGCGCATACACCGGCTGCCCACAGATTGTTCGCTCCATCGGCATAGCGCAGCGTATCTCCGCCGCGTAATCGGATCAGATTATTGAACGAATACCCGTCTCGCGCCTGGAAAGCGCCGTTATCACCCTGGTATTCGGTCATGTAGGATACCGCAATGAGGATGTTTTCCAGCTTGTTGGGATAGATCGTGTCGCGGCCGCCGAAATAGGTGGCTTCAGCCAGAATGCCAGTTTCCGCTTTTTCGACATAAATTTGTTCCGGTAAGTACGCCCCACTGGTCAAATCGCGCACCCCGGCAGAAAGCACGGCCAGGCCCAGGAACGGCTGCCCCCCCACCAGGTGCGGCAGTACTGCTGCTTGCACTTCCTGCACTGCGCTATTTTCTTCACTGGCTTTGCTGCGCAAGACATATTGCTCGCCTGTGCCCAGCAGGATGCCGGCCGGCAGCCGCAGGATGGTGATCTCGTGTGCGGTGTCGTAGTGATATTCCCCTGTCTCATCATCTTTCAACAAAGGGTAGATGATCACCAGCGTGCCTTCGCCCGAGCGCACAGCGCCTTCCTCATCAGGCAGGGCTTTTACATCCAGCGGGCCTGCACTAAGGAAAGCTGCCGGGTCAAAATCGACCGGCAGGGTCGGCATTGGCTCAGGCGTAGGCAGGGGCTCATTCCTGGGTTCGGTGGCTTCACCGGCAGCGATTTGGGGTTGGGCTGCGGCTGGTGGGGATTGGTCTTCGTTGTTCGCCAGCGCTTGCCCTTCGGTCAGCGGTGCGCAGGACGCCAGTAATATGAGGGTCAGGCACAGCCAGGCTGTGCGGCGGATGATACCGTTAGACAAATGACTTCCTCCAGGATTCTCGATAACATTAAATTTTCATTAATCCTCCTCATTGTAACCGACAATCATAATTTGCTACACCCAAAGGAAGTTGATGAGAGCGTATTCCTGGAAAGGGAGATATCCTCCTCAGGTATAATCAAGGCGGAATGAATGATCGATTACATTACACCCTTCAAGTAGCTGATTGGCACGATTTAAATGCACTGCGTCAGATTGAAAAAGATTGTTTTGGTGACCAAAGCTGGACTTTGCTCGATCTGATAGGGGTGCTGACCATCTCGGGTATGGTGCGTATCAAAGCCATGCATGCCGGAGAAATGATTGGGTTCTCCGCGGCGGAACCCAAAGCATCAGAGAATATAGCCTGGATCAGCACGATCGGCGTCCTGCCGGCTTACCGCCGGCGGGGGGTGGCTGCTGCACTTCTGGCGGCCTGCGAGGCCAGGGTCAGCATGCCGCGCATGCGTTTGTGTGTGCGGGCTTCCAACTGGTCTGCCCTGCGCTTGTATGAAGCGAAGGGATACCTGCGCATCGGTGTCTGGCAGGACTACTATAAAAATGGTGAGGACGCCCTCGTACTGGAGAAGCAGTTGTAATGCACGCTGTGCAGACGCACGCTGTGCAGACGCACGCTGAGACTGTCGAAGCGCGCTGATGCTAATTCCCTGAAAACTGGCTGGCCTCTTGACCTCACTCTGGCTTTCTGGTAGACTCTGAGCGTATGTAAAATATTTATCAAAACTTTAAGAGAAAGGAGACGCGTATATGAGCAATATTATTTGCAATATCTTTGGCGGCACTGTTCAAGCTGCATCTGTTTACGCGCCTCCTGGCGGAATCTGTTAAGCATTCATTCTTAAACTGATTTCAGCCACAGGCGCAAAACATGCCCTGTGGTTTTTTGATACCAATGGCACGAATCTGAATCCAAGCGATCAGAAGGCCACAGGACTTTTTATAGCCTGTGGCTTTTTTGTATGGTAAGCAATCGTATCAACACTTATTAAGGAATAAAAACAACATGTCTACGACGGACTTAATCAATTATTTTGAAGATTTGGATGATTTCGATCAATTAGAAGATGGAAAGCGGGTTTCGATGATAAAGAATATGAGCCGTGATCAAAAGAAGCACAAGGTGCCAGTCGCTGCTCCGGTCAGGTTGACAGCGCAGTTGGATGCCGGACAGGTTTTTGAATTCAGCTACAACGCATCGCATCATGAGCGCCAGTGGATCATCGATTCGCTGGGCAGCTTTTACCAGATGCACTGGTTTGATGATGTGCTGCAGTTGATCAAAGGCGGCAAGGAGGCTTCCGTGTATCTCTGTTCGGGTAATGAAACCACCGGGGTCAGTTATTTGGCTGCCAAGGTTTACCGGCCGCGGCGTTTCCGCAACCTGCGTAAGGACCATCTTTATCGCGAAGGACGTGAGAGCCTGGACGAGAATGGGCATATCATCACCGATGACGGTATGCAGTATGCGATGAGGAAACGCACCGAGTATGGACGCCAGCTCTTGCATACTTCATGGATCGAGCATGAGGTCAAAACTATGCAGATCTTTGAGCAAGCCGGAGCGGATGTGCCCGCCATCTTTGCCAGCGGTAATAATGCCATCTTGATGAGTTATGTCGGCGAAGCTGAAATGGCTGCCCCCGCTTTGAACGAGATCGATCTTGATCCGGCAGAGGCCCGGCAGCTTTTTGAGCGAGTGCTGGCAAACATTGAGATCATGTTGGCCCACGACCGGGTGCACGGCGATTTGTCGGCCTATAACATTCTGTATTGGGATGGTGAGATCATCCTGATCGATTTTCCACAGGCTGTCTCACCCAAAGAGAACCGTAACGCCTATCTGATCTTCCAACGCGATGTTACCCGCGTGTGTGAGTATTTCACACAGCAGGGTGTCCATTCGAATCCCCGGGCAATCGCCGATAAACTTTGGCGCAAGTATCGCTACAACACCATGCCCGATATGGATCCTCACTTCCTCAATGCGGATAGTGAAGATGACGTCGCCCTATGGAAGCGTTTGAAGGTGACCTGAAGCAGTACCGCGTTCTGCACGAACTTCGGTTTGAACCTGAATGATGAAGCAGAACGCAGAATTAAAGGAAGGACATTATGTTTCGAATTCGCCCATTTGAACGGACGGAAACAGAAAATAAGGCCATAGCAGAGATACAGTCTGCAGCCTGGTCCAATTGTCTGAATAGCGTGGCAGTGTGGAATCATACTGATTCGCCCCGCGATTCCCGCTCTCTGGTACAGCGTTTTGTAGCTGTTGACCAGGGCACTATCGTTGGATTAGCAGTTTTAGTGGAACCGGAGCGGCATGTGGCTCAGGGTAAATATAATTTCTCGATCGCGGTCCGCCCCGACCATCAGGGCAGAGGGATTGGCAGTGCCATTTATCGAAGGATGCTGCAAACTCTCGCTGGACGCCCGTTGTACAAATTGACCTCAGGAACCAGTGAGGACAAACAGCACGCTATCCGGTTCCTGAATCGCTTTGGTTTTCGGCAGGTGATGCGCGAATCGCTTTCCTGTCTGGATGTAACCGACTTTGATGCAGCTCGTTTTGCTGGTGTTTGGGAGCAGATGGCCCGTCAGGGCATCCAGGTGCTGCCGTTGACGCGGGCGGCGATGACCTTCCCGGACTGGCAGCGCCGCATCTGGAACTTGGATTGGGAGCTGGAACAGGATTCGCTCGCCCCGGCGCCCCTGGTGCGCCTGCCATTTGAAAAGTTCCAGCGCTTTGTGCTCGGCCGGGCCGATTTCAATCCGGCTGCCTGGTTTGTGGCGCTGGACAGCGATCGCTGGGTGGGTGTCTGCCGCCTGATGAATCTGCCGGGTGAACCGGATACGCTTTATCATGGTTTGACCGGTGTGGTGCGCAGTCACCGCCGGCACGGCATCGCCACGGCATTGAAGATCAGTGCCATTGAATACGCATGGCAGGCAGGAGCGAAGTTCATCGAAACGGAAAACGGGGAACACAACCCGATGTATACGCTCAATCTCAAGCTGGGCTTCCAGCCGCAGCCGGCCTGGCTGCATTTTGAAAAAGAAGTTTCCGTGGCTTCATGAGAAAAACCTCCCGCAAAGTTAATTTTGCGGGAGGTTTGTTATGAAAGCCGGTTACTGAGCTTGTCAAAGTGAGCGGCTTTATTTCATGTTTTGTTATCAGGCCTGACTCATGCTTTGCGGCGCAGATCGCTTTCCAATTGTTGTAAGTCAACCCGGGCGGTCAGGTCCAGGGTCAGGGGCGTTACAGACACCTTGTGAGTGCTGTACAGCGTGTAGGCGTCGGTGTCTTTCGGCAGGGTGGCAAAATCGATGACAGTGAATTCCCCGCCGATCTCGCCTTTTTCTTCCCAGCCCCCTTTTCGACGCAGGACTGGCTGGTAGACGCGATGCAGCGAGAGCCGCGTGATGTGCCATTCCGTTTCCAGCGTGGCATTCGAGGGTACATTGATGTTCAACACTTCGGCTTCCCTGGGGAATTGCTTCTTCAACAACATGGACGCAAAGCGTTTGGTAAATTGTGCCGTAACGCTGAAATCGATCTCCGGGGAATTGCTCAGATACATATCCGGGTCGATCAATTGCTGTGAGACAGCGATAGCGGGGATTCCGGCCGAGGCGGCTTCCAGCGCCGCACCCACAGTGCCGGAGAAATGAACGATTTCGCCGATATTCTCGCCATAATTAATTCCCGATACGACCAGGTCTGGTTTTTGGGGGATGATCTCGAGCAGCGAGTGCTGCACGGTTTGGGCGGGGGTGCCGCCCACTGCGTATACGGCCCATTCCTGACCGTGTATATTCAGAGTTTGTTCTTTAATCGTGCCTTTGGAAGTAATGGGGAAACTGCGGCCTGTGCCGGATTGCTGCTCTTGCGGGGCAGCGACGGTTACATAGCCCAGTTCAGAAAGCGCTTCGGCCGCCGCCCACAGACCCGGCGAATCAATGCCGTCGTCATTGGTTAATAAGATTTGGAATTTGCCTGATTTCATAATTTTGATCCTACCTTTTTTACTCCCCAGTGCGCATGGATTGCTCAAACGATTGCAGATCAATGCGTGCCGTCATATCAATATTGAGCGGCGTCACCGACACGATGCCTTCCACGCGTATCGCTTGCAGGTCAGAGCCTGGTTCCGCCTGACCCGGCTCAAGATGCATTGGTTTACCGTCAACCCTGGCAGGGCTATCCCAGCCGCCGGACCGCTTGACCTGCGCATCAAAGCAGCGCAGCCGGGAGAGACGCGTTACCCGCCAGTTTGTCTCCGGTGTGGCTCTGAAGGGCACTTCGATCTTGAGGATATCCACTCCCTCTGGCAATCCTTTCTCCAGAAGATAGCGGCTAAAGAAAGCTACAAAATGAGCGGCGGATGAAAAATCAATTCCCTGGTCGTGGTCATAATAGTTGGCCGTCTCGGGCGGCAGCTGCAGTGAAGCCGCAATACAGGAGATTCCGGCCGAAGCCAGCTCAAAGGCGGCGCCCATCGTACCGGATATGGTGACGCAGTTGCCGGCATTCTCGCCGAAGTTGATCCCTGAAACCGCCAGGTCGGGTTTGCCCGGCAGGATCTCCTGCAGGGCATGGATCACCACCTGGGCCGGCGTAGCCCCCACGGCGTAACCGTTGAACTGGCGGCCATTGGCGGTCAAGGTGCATTTTTCAATGATCCCGTCTGAATCGCGGGAGAAGCTGCGCCCGGAGCTGGTCTGCTGGCGGCGCGGAGCCACCACGGTTACCTCTCCCAGCGCAGATAGCGCTCCGGCCGCTGCCAGCAGCCCCGGCGAATCGATTCCATCGTCGTTGGTTAATAGAATGCGGTAAGGTTTTTGTACCATGAAGGTGTTCCCTGAATTTTTGGTTTATCAGAGCGGGGGTGCTCCGTCCAGTGATTGTACCTTATCAATGTCTTCTCTCTGGTGCATTAAGTGAAAATGGTCGAATTTCTTCGCAAATTGCTCTACCCCCCCCCGGCAGGGCTCGAATATTGTTCCCTCTGCGGGGGTCTGCAACCTTAAATAAAAATACCCCACATAAGGGTATTCGTTGATTCTTGTGCCCCCGGCAGAACTCGAATCTGCAACCTTTTGCTCCGCAAGCAAGCGCTCTGTCCAATTGAGCTACGAGGGCATCTTTCTCCCTGCTGTGCAGGGCTCAGTTAATATACCGCCATCCGGGTAAATCGTCAAGTGGAATTATTGATCTGAAGGGAAATCTCCTCAATAGTGTGGGGTTTCAGGTAGATAATGGCTGTTTTACACATAACAGCAAGCCATCACCAACCGGCAGCAGCGTGCAGTACAGACGGGGATCAGCAAACGCCGCCTCATTCAGGCGGTGCACCGGCGCGCTGAATTTCTCCGGGATGCCCATTGGCGTGAACAAGGCATCATCTGCAACCAGCACTCCGCCCGGTCGCAGCAAGCGGATGCAGTCTTTCAGCATTTCCGGATACAGATCTTTGGCAGTATCCTGCAGGATCAGGTCATACGGCCCGTCCAGGGTTTTGGCGATCTGCGCTGCGTCTCCCCGGATCACTTCCGCTTGTTCAGTCAGGCCAGCCTGATGCAAATATTCCCGGGCGCGCTTAACCAGGTCAGGGTTGAGTTCAATGCTGGTCAGCTTTCCGCCGGTTTCCTTTATTGCCTCGGCCATCCATATGGCTGAGTAACCCAGGCAGGTGCCAAACTCCAGTACGCGCTTTGCGTTGAGCAGACGTATCAGGAATGCCAACAGGCGGCCGGCTTCCAAGCCGACATTGGGTTGGGTATCAGGCCGCTCGTTTTGCTCATGGTTGATTTGGTTTAACAGCGGCTGTTCGGGGGTGATAAACGCGGTGATATAGTTTGCAATCGTCATCAGTTTCTCTCCAGAGGGAGCACGGGTTTGTTTGTATTATCCATTGTTTTTGTTGTTCTGGCAATCGGTGATGGTGTCTGGCCCTGGTATTTTCCTGTTCTGGCATCATTTTCACCCATCTTACTATCTTTTGTTGACATGCCCTGTGCCAGACGTTACAATCAGACCCGGACACAACTATGGACATACTCAACGACTTAAACCCCCAACAACAACAGGCAGTCACCGCCGGCGATGGCCGGGTGCTGGTGCTGGCCGGACCGGGCTCGGGCAAGACGCGCGTCCTTACCCGTCGCGTGGCCTATCTGATCGATCAATTGAACGTTTCGCCTTATGCTATTTTGGCGATGACCTTCACCAACAAAGCTGCCAGGATAATGAAAGACCGCGTGGAAACCATGCTTGGCCCGCAGGGACATGGCTTATGGGTGGGTACCTTTCATTCGGTGTGTGCCCGCATTCTGCGCCAGCAAGTGAAGCTACTGCCTTTCACGTCCAACTTTGTCATCTATGACGCCGATGACCAGGTACGCCTGATGAAACAGGTTATTAAAGACCTGGGTATGGATGAGAAGGCCAATCGCCCATCTGGTCTTCTCAATTACATTTCGCATGCCAAGAATAATCTTATTCTGCCTGATGAATTTGTATCCACCAATTACCGCGAGCAGATCGTCAAACCGGTTTACGAGCGCTACCAGAACATGCTCCAGGCCAACAATGCCCTCGATTTTGATGACCTTCTGCTGTGGACAGTGCGCCTGCTGATCGATAATGCCGAGGTGCGGGAATCTTATGCCCGCACTTTTGAGCATGTGCTGGTTGATGAATTTCAGGATACCAACCAGGTGCAGTATGAAATTCTCAAGCTGCTCTCTCATGTGCATGGCAATCTATTTGCGGTGGGAGATGAAGACCAGTCCATTTATCGTTGGCGGGGTGCGGACTATCGCAACGTGATGCGCTTCGAGGAAGATTATCCCGATTGCCAGAAGATCCTGCTTGAACAGAATTACCGTTCCACCCAGTTGGTGCTTGATGCAGCCCAGGCAGTGATCAACCACAACACTAACCGCACGCCGAAGAACCTCTTTACCAGGAATGACCGCGGTGCGCGCATCATCCTTCACGAAGCGCAGGACGATCAGGGCGAGGCGCAGTTTGTTGTCGATACCATTCGCCGCCAGATGCAGAGCGGTGCCCGCGGCAGCGATTTTGCGATCATGTACCGCACCAATGCTCAATCCCGCCGCTTTGAAGAGGCCTTTCTGCATGCGGGTATGTCCTACCAGATCGTCGGCGCGCAGCGCTTCTATGGCCGCCGGGAAGTCAAGGATATTATCGCTTATCTTTATTTGATCCATAATCCGGTTGATGAACTTAATTTGAGCCGGGTGATCAACGTACCGTCGCGCAAGATCGGCGCAAAAACCGTGCAGTCCCTGGCAGCTACGGCCCGGCAGGCAGGTATGCGCCAGCAGGCCGTGCTCCTCGATTTGGGCAGCCACAAGGAAAAATCGCCCTGGTGGGGACAGATGGGACGCGGTGCGCCTGCCCTGGCCAGCTTTGGGCGCATGCTCCAGCAATGGCAGGCGAAGGCACAGGAAGAGGAACTGCCCGCTTTGTTCGACACCATACTGGAAGATATCGGATACCATGCCTATCTCGATGATGGCACGGAAGAAGGCGAAAGCCGTTGGGAGAACGTCCAGGAATTGCGGAAGCAGGCTTACGAGTACCGTGAACGCGGTTTGAGTGAGTTCCTTGAAAATCTGGCGCTGGTCTCTGATCAGGATACCTTACAGGATACTGGCGACTCGCCAACCTTGTTGACCCTGCATGCCGCCAAAGGACTGGAATTCAATCAGGTTTTCATCACTGGTCTGGACGAGGGCCTGCTGCCCCACAGCCGTTCGTTTGACGACCCGGAGGAAATGGCCGAGGAACGCCGCCTGTTCTATGTGGGCATGACCCGCACCCGCAAGCAGCTTTACCTGGTGCGCGCCGAGCAGCGCTTTACCTACGGCACACCGTCCTACAGCCAGCCTTCCCAATTCCTTTCGAACATTGATGATGAACTTTTGGAGCATGATGGCAGCGGTCAGACGGTTCGTTTTTCATCGACTTACACTTCCTCGCAGCAGCCTAAATCTGAACGCTGGTCTTCTTCAAGCTGGAAGAAAGGCAGCCGCTCCGGCAAGTGGGGTGAGGAGCGCAAAGCGCCGCCTATGCGCGCAGAACCACTGAATAAAACATCACAGCCAGAAGACGGCTGGAAGCTTCAACGCAAACCTGCCGCGGCTGCTGCACCGAAGCGAACATCCAAACCTGAACCAACGCCCGTTCAGCCTAGGGTTGAAGCGAAATTCAAGGAAGGCATGCAGGTTAAACATGCGAAATTCGGCACGGGGGTAGTGCGTGAAAGCAGCGTGGATGCCAGTGGCGAAGAGGTGGTGAAGGTCTATTTTGCAGAACAGGAGCGTGAAATCAAGATACTCACTTCATTTGCCAGGCTGGAGATCATTGAATAGGGTGAGTTTTCGGAAGAAATAATTACTTTTAAATCATTATTGAGGTTCACATAAATCAGTTAACAAACATCGTAGCGGCGGATATGATCCAACGTTTTTATTGGACAGCGACCGGTGCTTTGTTGGAGCAAGCTGCGCCAGCTATGGGAGTACCCATATCCAGTATTGGAAATTAACCAATTTATGTAAATGTCAATAGTGCATTTTTTCTGTGCTCCCAATGGGGAAATCAGACATGCATGCACGACTGATTGTAATAACTTGTGATGTTCAGATGTTCTTTACCAAGTGTATTTTACGCCGCAGATTATAAAGAATTTCTTAATTTTTTGTATGATTTTCGTATTATTTTTTTGTCGCCTTCAGGTTGACAGGTTACAGCGCACGCGGTATGCTTATGCCGCGTTCGAGTGGGACCGGCGCGGCAGAGCCCTTCGAATCCCGCCAGGTCCGAGAGGAAGCAACGGTAAGGAGGTATCTCTGGGCGCCGCCGGAGCACCTGCTCGAGCGCATTTTTTATCCCAGGTCAAATGATTGGAAGGTCAAAAATAAAGATGAATACACCGCCCGTTTGTGATTATGAGGGATCTGATTACCAGACATCTTTTTGGGATCAAGGCGGCAGAGCGTATGAAGATGGGGTGGAAGAGGTAGCCTTGAAGCGGCTGCTGCCGCGCACTGGAAAACTGATGCTGGAATTAGGAGCGGGTGCTGGCCGGAATACGCATCGCTATCAGGGCTTTGAGCAGGTTGTCTTGCTGGATTACTCATTTACCCAGCTACAGCAGGCCCGGCAGCGATTGGGCGGCAGTGAACGTTACCGCTATGTGGCCGCCGATGTCTATAAATTACCCTTCGTAGAAGGGTTGTTCGATTCTGCCACCATGATCCGTACTTTGCATCACATGGCCGATGCCCGTCTGGCGCTGGCTCAGGTGCGGCGCGTGCTGCAATCCAGAGCCATGTTCATTCTGGAATTTGCCAACAAGCGCAACATTAAATCTATCCTGCGTTACACTTTCAAACGTCAAAGCTGGAATCCTTTTTCGCCGGAACCGATTGAATTTGCTGCCTTGAATTTTGATTTTCATCCGGCTACTGTGCGCACCTGGCTGCGGCTTTGTCAATTATCGGTAGAACGCCAGCTTGCCGTTTCTCATTTCCGCATTCCTCTGCTCAAGCGCATCCTGCCGCTGCGCTTAATGGTCTGGATGGATGCCTTGCTGCAGCCCACCGGGAATCTATGGCAACTCAGTCCGAGCGTTTTTGTACGCAACCGGGCTGTGGGCGAGACGCCATCTGCCCCGGCGGGTGCTTTCTTCCAATGCCCGGCTTGCGGCGCGCCGCTGGCCGACACGCCGCCTGAATTGGTGTGTGAATCATGCGGGCGTACGTATCCTGTTGAGGATGGGATTTACGATTTGCGCATCAAAGAAGAATGAACAGAATTTGTTGAAATCTTCCGCTGTTTTTGTTCGCATCGCTGAATTGAAAGCGCATACTTAAAACCAAAACTCCCGCAAACCATTAACTTGCGGGAGCATCTTCTTTAATTCCGTGCTGATTATTCCACAGTTTTTTCTATTACCCAGAAATGCGAAAGCCCCAGCACGCGCAATGGTGTTTTTTCAAGGGCTTGCAGGACTGCCCGCAGGATTTTGCCCAGCGCAGGCCGGCGGGTGATGATGTTATCGTATGCGCCGAAGATGATCGTGCGTTTGATCATCTTTACCGGCAGTCCGTCAAACAGGCGGGTCAGATCCCGGCGGGAGTAGATGTTGACGTGCGGCGCAAGGCGGTCGCGCAAGGGGCGCGGCAGATAGTTGACCAACGGCTTGTTCCCAAAATGGTATTCACCGCGCCAGTAGATACCGTGCGTTTCAAAAGGGTACCCCCGATTAGGGACGAAAAGCACCAGCCGCCCGCCCGGTCGCAGAACGCGCACGATCTCACTCACCGCCTGGCGGTCATCCTGCACGTGTTCCAGAACTTCATGACTCAAAATCAGGTCAAAATAGCTCTCTGCAAACGGCAATTTCTCTCCCACGCCACACAACACATTTGCCCCCAGTTGATGCGCTTCGCGGCAGCGTTCCCATTCAATTTCAAGTCCCGCAGCCTGAGAAGCATCTTTATTCAGCCGCTGAAGATATGACCCAATGCCGCAGCCGTTTTCCAGAATACGGCCGTGCAGTCTTTCCCCCGCGGCCTTACGGATCATTTCCATGCGGCGTTCCTGACCGGCACGCCATATATAAGAAGGCTCGCCGCGCAGGGCAGCCTTGTCAGAATGATAGCCCATTGATGTTATTCCTCGTTTGAGATGGGCACCCAGGTCAGGATACTGGTGCCCTTGTCTGACTCAGTGCTGATATCAACGTCTCCCCCCACATTACGGGCGCGGGTTTGCATATTTGGCAGACCATGACCCAGGGTAAATTTCACCTGGTTGAGGTCAAAGCCGCGTCCGTCATCGCGGATCTCCAGGAGTATTCGTTCGCCAGTCGCCCATAAACAGACATCCACATTCATCGCCTGGGCATGCCTGGCAACGTTCGCCAGGGCTTCCTGGCAGATGTGGAACAGGACGGTTGCACGCTCACCCGATAGAGTGCCCAATTTTTCGCTCGGGGTCTGCAGGACGGTATTGACCAGGGTGTTGGTGCGAAATTCGATCACCAGGCGATTGATGCCCTGCATCAGGTCTTCATCGTATAACTGGTGGGGACGCAAATCGAGGATATAAGCGCGAATATCGCGAATGGTGTTGTTTAAGTCTCCGATCGCTTGCTTGATGCGCTTTTGGGCGCGATCTGGCTCTTCCTCCATGAGCAATCGAGCGTGTTCCAGGATCAAGCCAACAGCATAGATCGATTGGATCACACCGTCATGCAGGTCCATTCCGATCCGTTCTCTTTCTTCCAGCACGGCAATTCGCCGCTGCTGTAAATTCACCTGCGCATTTTCGATTGCTGTTCCAACCCATGAGCTGAGTGCAGAAAGGAATTGCATTTCCATTTCGTCCAGTGGACGGTGATCACATGTGGCAACACACATCACACCCAGCACACCTTGACGGCCGTTCAATGGATAGCATGCAACCTGATAGAATCCGCTGGCGAGGGCTTCTTCCGAAAGTCCGTAACCGTTATTCTTGTGCAGCACCATGTGCCGCGACTGGCCGATCTCTGCTGTGGAGCCAACAATACCCTGACCGAATTTGAAATTTTGCTCTGTCCATAAGCGTTTGACTGCCGTGCCGCGATGGCGCGCCAGCCTCAAAGTCTTGCTGTCCCCCTGTCGCAGATAGATTTCGCCTACTTCCAGTTTGAGATATTCCATCACCTGGATCAGGGAATGATCCAGGATTTCATCGATATCTGTTGAGGAAGCCAGCGTGGAAACCAGCTCGTTAAGCAGTGCCAGATTCTCATTGCGTCGGGTGAGGATGCGATCGCGCTGCACGCGCTGTTTGTAAAGCCGGGTATTGGCAATGGCGATGGCAGCATAAGCCGCAAGCGTCTCGATCACTTGTTGGTCATCTGGCGAGAAGCCCTCATTTTCGTTTTTGTCCGTCAGATAAATCTGTCCCAGTTGGTTTTCCCCCAGTTGGATGGGAACTGCCAGGAAAGAATTGATTACCGGGGAGCAGGTGGGGCTGCCAAAGTCACGTAAATCATCGGGCATATTGGCAATCCGCAAGGGTTCGCTGTTACTCAGGAAAGTGTGGATCACACAATCATTCTGATCAGAGCGTTCCATGCGGCGGATCTCGCCGTCCACCATGCCCACTGGAATGAATTGTTCCAGCTTTTGGTTTTCATCGATCACACCAACCGCGGCAAAATTAGCACCGGCTTGCTTGCAAGCTTCAACGCCGATCCGTTCCAACAGCTTCCCGAGCGGGATGTCTTTGATCCGCACGAGATCCAGGCTGGCACGATGCAGCGCCACCAAACGTTCTTCTAATTGTTCACGAGTGAGAATGACCATATACCACTATCAGCCCAAATAGATTTACCCTGAGCGCAGTGCACACATAATGGGCACTTAGCAGAAATCACGGGTATTAAGATATATTTTAGCATATTTTACTGCGTGATTAGATGAAAACTCTTCTGTCCTCTGAAGTCAAGTTTTACTTGAAATTAATACCCGATTTTCAGACATACGTTATACTTTTAATACAATAGCGATGGCAAAGGTTCGTTCTCAAGGAAGGTGTGTGTGGTTAATTATATCCCCGCCATAATCTCTGGTGCCGTGTTTTCTGTTGGGTTGTATCATTTCTTCCTGTTTCTTAAACGAACTCGCAGTCAGCAGTATCTTTCCTTCGCATCCTTGAGTATGCTGATTGGTTTGTCCATTTTATCGAATGCCGGCATCTATGTTTCCAATACCCTTCCAACAGTTATTTTCTGGCAACGCGCCAACACAATTGCCCTATCGCTGGCTGTTTTAACATTTCTTTGGTTTATCTATACGTCAACTTCGACGTTGTCCAGAAAATGGGTGCGCATCATCGCTGTGGTGTTTGGTACATTCATCATTTTAATGATTTTCAATCCGCAAATTTTATTTTGGGATACACAAAACACTTCTGTGCGCGGCATTGCCCGTCCTTTTCAAACAGAAATATATCTGCGTGGCGCGACTCCTGGACCTCTTTTGGATGGGGTCAGCTATTTTTCGTTTGCCATTGCAGCGTATCTGATCTATGGGGTATTGGCTTACTATCGGAAAACATCTTTCCGAGAGGCTTCTTCACTGATCATTTCCTTGATTCTGTTGTTCATTGCCGGTGTTTTCGACACCCTGAAATTCATGGGTATCTTTTCCAGTCAGCCTTACCTGCTGAAATTTGCCGCTCCCATTATGGTAATGTTCCTTGCCAGCGGGTATTCTTTTGAAGTGATCAAGGCAGCCGCTAATACAGATCACCTGAAAGATCTCAATCTGGTTTTGGAAAAGCGGATCGAAGAGCGCACCGTCGAGATACGTCGGCAAAAGGAATATTTTCAATCACTCTTCCTCCACAACCCCCTGGCGGTTGTGACATTGGACAGCGAGGATAATATTGCTGCTGCCAATCCTGCTTTTTGTGATTTATTCGGGTACGAAACAGATGAAGTGCTTGGTGAAAATCTAGATCAAATGATCTCAACCCCGGAAATGATGGCAGCATTGGCTGCCATAACGAAAGAAGTAAAACAAGGCAGTTCGATCAGATTGACCACCCACCGGCGTAAAAAGGATGGCACTTTAATTCCAGTGGATGTACATGGTGTACCGATCAGCATTGATGGTGCGGTTCAAGGGGCACTCGCCATTTACCGGGATATTTCTGAACGCTTGCAATCTGAAGCTGAACTGCGCCGGCAAAAATATCTTGAACAGAAATACTTTGATGCGGCCGGCGTGCTTCTGATGGCCATGAACAGTGAAGGTAAAGTTTTGCGCATCAATCGCAAAGGCTGCCAGCTTCTTGGATATCAAGAGGAAGATATTGTCGGAAAGAACTGGTTTGAAAATTTTCTTCCTGAAACTGAACGCCAAATTATCCAGGAAGTGTTTTCAGACATTCTTGAGGGAAACACACCACCCCATCAGAGCGTTGAAAACAAAGTGTTGATCAGCTCTGGGGAAGAGCGGCTGGTTTCCTGGAATACGACGCTTTTGATTGGGGAAAATAACCAGGTTCTGGTGGTTACATCTGGTTACGATATCACCGAACAGCGGAAAATTGAACTGGCGCTAAAAGCCAATGAGGCCCGTTTCCGATCATTGTTTGAGGATTCACCAATTGCGCTCTGGGAAGAAGATTTTTCGGCACTGAAAAACTATTTTGACACATTAAGAAGCTCTGGGGTTTCGGATTTCCAGGTATATTTCGACGAACATCCCGAAGAAGTGGCGCATTGTGCCAGCATAGTAAAGGTCCTTAATGTCAATCAGGCTACCCTGTCACTGTACAAAGCCGATACAAAGGATTTGATCTACCAGGGGCTGAACCGCATTTTGGGCCCGGATTCACTGGAAACTTTCAAGCAGGAATTAATCGCCCTGGCTGGGGGGCACCAGCATTTCACTGCAGAAATCAAACAGGCCACGATGGACGGAGAAAGCCTGGATGTGTTGATGCGTCTCTCGGTGGCGCCCAATTATGAGGACACCTGGGAGGAAGTCTTTATTTCTATTCAGGATATCTCTGAGCGTAAAGCCATGGAAGAAAACCTCAGGCAGGCCAAAGAAGCAGCAGAAATGGCGGCAGTTGCCAAATCTGAGTTTTTGGCTACGATGAGCCACGAGATCCGCACCCCAATGAACGGCGTAATTGGCATGACAGGATTGCTGATGGATACCCCGCTCACTAACGAACAATATGAGTATGTAGAAACTGTTCGGATCAGCGGAGAAAGCTTGCTGACGATCATCAATGATATTCTCGACTTTTCCAAGATCGAGTCAGGCCGTATGGAATTGGAAAAGCAGCCTTTCAACCTTCGGAGATGTGTTGAAGATGCGTTAGATCTCTTGAGTACCAAAGCCTTCAAGAAAGGGCTGGAATTGCTGGGAAGTATCGAGGCCGGTGTGCCTGAATATATTTTGGGCGATGTGACCAGGACGCGGCAGATATTGGTCAATTTGATCGGCAACGCGGTTAAATTCACAGAACAGGGTGAGGTGGTTGTCTCAGTGCAAACCGTTCCTGCTCAGGAAGATCGCCTGTTGTTCAAGGTGCGGGATACCGGTATTGGTATTCCTCAAAACCGCTTGAACCGTTTGTTTAAGTCCTTTTCTCAAGTTGATTCTTCCACCACTCGCCAATACGGCGGCACTGGTTTAGGACTGGCTATTTCCAAACAGTTGTCCGAATTGATGGGGGGAACAATGTGGGTCGAAAGCGAGGAAGGAAAAGGATCGACATTCTTCTTTGAGATCCAGGCAAGTGCCGTTGAATCACAGGAAGTGGATTCCCACAAGGTGTATGATGTAAGTCGGTTGCAAGGAAAACGTGTTTTGATCGTGGATGATAATCCGACCAACTGTCGCATTTTGAGTTTGCAGTGCCGCAACTGGAGGATCGAATCGCTGGCAGTGCAATCCGGCGACGAAGCGCTGGATCATTTGCGTGAAGGGGAAAGATTTGACCTTGGCATCCTCGACATGCAAATGCCGGATATGGATGGTGTTGAGCTGGCGGTGGCGATGCGGTCGCTGGAAACGGCAACAGAGATGCCGCTGATCATGTTGAGTTCAGTTGGGAAACCGAAACACCGTCAAACAGACCTGGCCATTGCGAACTTCAAGATTTTTCTTTCAAAACCGGTGAAGCAATTCAACCTTTTTAGAGCGATGTCGGAGGCATTAGGCACAGCAGAAACGAAACTGAATCTAAGCGCGATGAAGACCGAGGTTGGCATTGACCATGATCTCGGCATTCGAATCCCGCTTCGCATCCTGATCGCCGAGGATAATCCTGTCAATCAGAAGCTGGCCTTGCGGGTGCTTGAGAAAATGGGATACCGGGCAGATGCTGTGGGCAATGGGTTAGAAGTGATCGAATCCCTGGCTCGCCAGTTATACGATGTGGTCTTTATGGATGTGCAGATGCCAGAAATGGATGGTCTGGAAGCTACACGCCGTATCCGGGAGAACTTTGCAGAAGATGACCAGCCGCGTATCGTTGCCATGACGGCCAATGCTATGATGGGTGATCGTGATGTTTGTTTTGAAGCTGGTATGGATGACTACATCAGTAAGCCAATCCGTTTTGAGGAAATTCAAAATGTCCTTGAGCGGTGTGAACCCCTCCAGCAGGGTGAGGATGTTGAGCAGGGGCAAACCTCGGATTTGGGAGATGCGCAGCCTGCATTAGATCCAGAGACCCTGGATTCTTTGGGAAACGAATTGGGACAAGAGATATTGGTTGAGCTTTCCCAGCTTTTCCTGGAAGAGGCAGAGAAGATCGTCGCTGATATTCATAAAGCGGATGAGAAATCTGATGCTGAAGGTCTGCGGGCGGCGGCACATTCCTTGAAGGGGGCCAGTTTGAATATGGGAGCCAAACCGCTGGCAGATATTTGCAAGATCATTGAACAACGCGCTCGGGATGGAGAAATGCACGGAATCAGCGCAATGGTGCATCAAATGGACATTCATTATCAGCATGTCTGCAAGGCATTGAAGGAGATCATTCAATCGGATCAATGAGACGGGATTCAAAGGCGGGGCAAATGCCCGCAGCATTCCGACTACCCGGTTTCCAGCCCGTTTCTGTATTCAGGGACGAGGCATTTGCGTAAATTTCCTGTTGAAACGAGCAAAAATCAGCGATTCTCAATATGATGAAAGTGACGCTATTGTAGTAACGACTTCAGTCGTTAAGTGTTTGAAATTAACGATTAAAATCGTTACTACCAAGATAAACTGAGAATTGCTGAGCAAAAATTTTCCTGGTTGCCTTTCGGTTTCTGGTATACTATGAGTAATGAACTGAAAGGATAATACTGATAGCGATGCGAGTATTAATGGAAGACAATTTGATATGTAAATTTCGAGGCACGCCGGTGCGCGGCGTGTCTTGCTTTTAAATTCGCATAAAAAGGAGAACAACGGATATGGACTCTGGCATGATTGGCAAGATCGAAAAGGCCAAAAGGTATGCAGCAGAAGGCCGTGAGCGTTTTCAATTTCAATCCTTTACAATCAATGTTGAAGGTGAAAATAACACACATTGTGTTAATTATCGCGATGGCGAATGGGCTTGCGATTGCAATTTTTTCCAGTCGCGGGGACGCTGCAGTCACACCATGGCACTTGAGTTCATTCTGGAAGGTATGCTTTCAGCTACCAAAGAAGAATAGCCTTTTGGGTTTATCCCCTGTGCGCATTTTAAACCTGCGTATAGCATAACAGTGTTAAAATCTTCAAGCACCTCAAGGCACCTCCCTTGAGGTGCTTGTTATCTCCTTCGCAGGCTGGTAAATTCCTTCAGAGCTTTGGGATCAAAAGGTCTTAACAACCTGGAGAATGGTATGGAAAGAATTGAGATCACCAATGCGCAAGCACGCCGTTTCCTTTTGAAGCATCAAGGGCTATGGCCGCCGCGAAGCGCGTGCGGAAAACCAGATACTCTGGCTTATTTCAACCGGGTTGGCTGCATTCAGTTTGACCCGCTGAATATCGTGGGGCATAATTCTGACCTCGTGCTCCAATCCCGGGTGGCAGATTTCCGGCCGGTGATGCTCCAGGAACTTCTCTATCAGGACCGTCAACTGCTGGATGGTTGGGATAAGGTTATGTCAATTTATCCTGTTCAGGACTGGCCGTACTTCCAACGCAGGCGGGATGCTGCTATGGCCAGGCTTAAAAATCGGGGTGAAGACCTGTTGCCCGTTTTGCCGCAAGTGAGAGAAGCGATCCGTGAGCGCGGCCCCTTATCTTCCATTGATCTCGACTTCAACCAGACTGTCAATTGGTCCTGGGCACCAACCCGGATGGCACGCGCTGCCCTCGAAACCATGTATTTCAGTGGAGAGTTGATCATTCATCACAAGGTGCATACCCGCAAAGCCTATGATTTTGCCAGCCGTCATCTTCCCGCCGATCTATTGTCGACGCCAGACCCGAATACACAACTGGAAGATTTCTATGCCTGGGCGCTCTTGCGCCGCATTGGCGGCATCGGCCTGCTTTGGAACAGGGCTTCTGATGCCTGGGTCGGCATCGCCGGCCTGAAGAGTGGAGAACGGGCGTCCGCCGTGGAACGGCTGCTGGCGGAAGAGAAACTGACCGAGGTGTACATTGCCGGCTGGGAGCGGCCATGTTATCTGCGCCGTGTAGATACGCCTCTCCTGCTTGAGAGCATGAATGGGGATGGTCCGCCACCGCAGGCAGCCATCATTGCCCCGCTGGACAACCTGCTCTGGGACCGGCGTTTCATTGAAGACCTGTTTGGTTTCTCGTACCGTTGGGAGGTCTACAAGCCGGTCACGCAGCGAGAGTATGGCTATTACGTCTTGCCGGTCCTGTATGGAGACCGCTTTGTGGCCCGCTTTGAGCCTGGACGGGATAAGAAGAACGGCGTCATGCTGATCAAGAACTGGTGGTGGGAAGCAGACATGATTGTTACCGGGGAGATGCGGGCTGCCCTGCAGACCGCCTTCCAGCATTTCCTTGCCTATCTTGGCGCAGATCACGTCGAGCTTGCGCCGGCCGCGGC
>JAIOTF010000297.1 GCA_021107195.1 Anaerolineaceae bacterium
TTGACAGCAGCCTCAGGCGAATGGTGTTTGGTTTGTCTGGCTTTCAATCTCAAGCGAATGCACACCCTCATGATTGGATGAGGGCTATTGAAACGCGCCTGTTGCTCAAGAACAGGAGAAATCCAGCCCAGGAATCACGCATTTTCGAGGCGGTTTTTCCCGTTCCTATGCCCTTTTCATGCCCGCATTGCTCTCAACGTCATTAAAAACTTTTCTCTCCGACAAACTGCTAGAAGCATGACATTGGTTTTTGTCATGCCAACGTGATATAGACCATTTCTAACACTTGAATATAGGGCATTTAAGAGCGCTTCTTCTTCAGTTTCAATTTCAGGAAAGGTTGCCCTTACGCCCTTTCGGAAGTAGTATTTTGACTTATTAGAGCCAACATAGCCAGTCAGATATTTACCTACCATTTCGAAGTAACTAAAGACGATATGCAAGAGCGCAAATCCTCTGTGCGGTATTTTCTTTTGGATAATTTCCTTAGCAATACCTATTTGCCAACCTTCTATTCGATCAACAAATACATCAATTTTATTATCAAGAGTCCAATCACCAGGAAAATCCAAAGTTGTATAATTGGGGCTAATAGCGAAAATTTTTGGATTGTTCATATCTCTCCGTTTTCTCCTTCACGTCAAAGAATATATGTTCCATGAATAGTGTAGCACCTTCTTTTTTGTCTTTGCAAATATTTATTCACTTTGCAGAATACCCCACAGCTTGCTACGTGGGTTCCATGCTTGAGCAAAATCCGGCCCGAAGGGGGAAATTCCGTAATACCCTGTGTGCTTGCATCGGGGATAGGAACGTTCAGGATTTTGCAACTTTATTTCAAGCGATTAACGATTGAAGGTGAACTTACAACAGCAATATTTTCATTATATTGAGAATAATTGGCGAGAAATACAATTTTCCCGCGATCGTGCCGGAGGATGCTGCCCTTAAACAAAAAACTGCCCGCGCGGGGCAGCCCATTTTACATGCAAATGCCATACCTTACCACCAGATGCGGAACCAGGTGGTCGTCGTGGTCTCACTCCCGTTATATACCGCCTGCACAGTCACCTGCACGACCTCATCCACTTCGTAGGTGTCGGGCACGGGGAAGAAGAATTCACTGATCCCGTTCTCGTTGGTGGGGGCGGGGCGGACATCATCCTTGACGGTTCCATCCGGGAAGTGCAATGTCACCAATAAATTTGCACCCTGCAGCGGCTGGAATTGATGATCCTGGACGATCACGTACAGCGTCTGGCTGGCATTCGCCGGCAGCAGGGCTTCTTTTACAAAGGCGTGCGCTTGCAGTTCCAGCGGGGCGGCAATGATATTGCTGCCGGCGCTCACCCCGCGGGTCAAATCCGGGTTATTCACATAATCATCGAAATACAAGCGTCCGAGGTGAGTCAAAACGACTTTCTCACCCTCTGCTGCACTCGGGTGCCACTCCATGCGTACATTCTCGAAATATTGCACAAAACGACCGCCGTCGCGTTCTTCCAGAGCAGAGATCGGAAGCCCAAAATACTGCGCGCCGTTATATTTGTCATAGAACTGCAGGAATGCGTAGCAAACACTCTTTCCGGTTTCCGGGAAGCGCCTGCACATGGCACTATTTGTCGAAACAGGGGCCAGCGGCGCACCCTCGTCGTAGAGCAGTTTCCCCAATGGGGCAACTTCGATTGCACCATCATGCTGGTCAAATCTGGCGCGCTGGAAATACTGTACCTGGTGACCATTGTTATCGGTGAAGGTTTCTGTGATCGGATATCCAAACAAGCGCAAAGGTTCGGGAGAATTGTTGTAGAATGCCAGAAAGGAACCCGTCACATAATGTCCGGTTTGCGGGCAGTACCATTCTTCAGCATCTTGTGCGTTAACAACAGCACCAGGCAGTGCCAGCAAAAAAAGCAACAGTATTGCGATCCGGAAAGGAAGTTTTGTGTGTCGCATAGGTTAATTATACACGAATTAAGTGCGTATATCAATCAAGTGGGGCGTAATAAATGTACTGATGTTGGTTAAAATACAGTAATTTTACGGTATTAAAACGCTATATATAGGGGCGTCTTGTCTAGATGACCGTATGGGTGGGGGGTGTTTTCTGTCTTTGAGGAAAATTGCTTTCTGATGCGTCCCCAGGATCAAAACGAGAACGGTTCGGCTTAGCCGAACCGTTCTCGTTTTAATCCGGAATTTAAAATTTACTTTGCTGTTTTGGTGCTGCCCGCAACTTCAGAAGCCGGTTTGTCTTCAGTACCCTTGCTTGCGAACTTCATACCGGAAGGCGAACGATGATCGGTAGCATAGAACCCCGATCCTTTGAAGACCACACCCACAGGGGTGTACACCTTGCGCAAGGCCTTTTTATTGCATTCAGGGCATCGTGTAAGCGGATCATCTGTAAATTTCTGGGTGTAATCAAATTGCACACCACAGTTTTCGCACCGGTAAGTATAAATAGGCATACAGCACCTCAAAACCTTCTTTTCGATCAAATCTCTAAACAATGATTATAGTCCCGTTTGAAGGACCTGGTCAAGCCGCAAAAATTGGCTTATAGCTGAAAACCCATCAAGGGCCTTTCGTTCCGGCGTTAAATTCATCTTCATTGAACACCTTAATCCTAACATTATTTTGTCAAAAAAGTATTAACACAATTCACGAAAAATCATCTATAATATTATGATACTTGTGAAGTATACATCGATAAATGGTAACTACTCAGGCGTGTTTTTGCGAGGCAGCTTTATCGCCGACACTCCCCGGCACTGCCTGCGGGGCAAGTGTGCACCTGCACAAGTGCAGGTGAGCAACCTCCACGACAGTGAGGGACGCTTCGCGGCCACGTCGCAAAAGCGTGCTCCTCGCAGTGACATTTCCTGGGGAGGCTGAGTAGTTACAATAAATGTATTGAATAGTTGAGGAGTCAGGATGCGCGATTTCATTGAGAAAATGCCCAAAGCTGAGCTGCATTTACATATTGAGGGCACACTGGAACCCGAACTGATGTTCGCATTGGCACGCCGCAACAATATCACGCTTGCCTTTAATGGCATCGAAGAAGTACGGAAGGCATATCAATTCAGCGATCTTCAGGATTTCCTGGATATTTACTACCTGGGTACGAACGCGCTTCTTTTTGAGCAGGATTTCTACGATATGACCTGGGCCTATCTTACCAAAGCCCATGCGCAGCATGTGCATCACGCTGAGATCATGTTTGATCCGCAAACGCATACCGACCGCGGCGTATCCTTTGAGACGGTTATTACCGGCATTCATCGTGCGCTCGAAGACGCCCGGAAAAAACACAAGATCACATCCAAGCTGATCCTGTCATTTCTGCGGCATCTCAGTGAAGAAGCTGCTTTCAAAACATTGGAAGAAGGCGCAAAATACAAGAAGTGGATTGCTGCTGTGGGGTTGGATTCTTCTGAAGTTGGCAACCCGCCGGAAAAATTTCAGCGTGTCTATCAAAAAGCACGCGATCTCGGTTTCCTGCCAGTGGCGCATGCCGGCGAAGAAGGCCCGGCCGCCTATATTTGGGGCGCTTTAGATAAGCTTGGCGCGATGCGCATTGACCACGGTGTCCGCAGCATCGAAGACGAAAAACTTATTGCCCGCCTCAAGGAAACTCAAATACCTTTAACTGTTTGCCCTCTTTCCAATACCAAGCTGCGCGTGTTTGACAAGATGGAAGACCACGATCTCAAGAAGCTGCTTGATATGGGCCTGTGTGTGACGGTTAATTCTGACGACCCGGCCTATTTTGGCGGCTACGTCAATGAAAACTACATCGCTGTGCAGGAGGCGTTGGACTTGAGCCGTGATGACCTCTATCAATTGGCCCGCAACAGTTTCGAGGCCAGCTTCCTCAAGCCTGAGGAGAAGAAAGCCCTGATCAAGGAACTGGACGCTTATTTTGCCGATAACCCGGCATAATCTGGTATCCGGAAAAAACATAGACCAAAAACAGAAGCGCCGTAAGGCGCTTTTTACTATTTCCTGATCCCATGGATTGAAGAATTGCAACTCAGGGGAGCGTATTTGCACACCTTTGATATGGTTATGAAACTTGAATCGAATAAGATCGTCATAGAATGATTCTGATGAGTTTGTATAATTTTGATGAAAATGGTAATAATTTTTTTTGCGTATTTTACCAGGTTCGTATATTGAGGAAAACTATATCCGATGAAGAAATTCCGTGTGGCAGTGTTGGCTAATCTGAAGGAGAATGCACCGCAATGGGAAGGAATGACTGAAGATCAATGGGATGATCTCGATTCAGAAAAGACGATCGATGCCCTCCTTGGGGCGATTCGTGCCGGCGGCCATGAGTGTGCGTTTTTGGAAGCTGATGTCACACTCTATGATGCTGTGCGTAAGTTGAAGCCTGATATCTGCTTCAATCTCAGTGAGGGACATTTTGGAGATGCTCGCGAAGCACAGGTACCGGCCATTCTCGAAATGCTGCGCATCCCTTATACCGCTTCCAGGGTATTGACCCTGGCTCTGACACTGGACAAACCGATGACCAAACGAATTTTTCATTGGCACGATTTGCCTACACCGGCTTTTCAAACCTTTGAACGGGTAAGCGAGAAATTGCAAGATGACCTTAGTTTTCCACTTTTCGTTAAACCCAGCAGGGAAGGTACCGGTATGGGGGTCAGCGCCAAGTCTATCGTGCATGATGAGGCAGAACTACGTGAACAGATAGGCTTTATTTTGGGGCGTTACAAGCAGGCAGCTTTGGTAGAAACCTTTATCGAAGGCCGGGAGGTAACGGTTGGCATGGTCGGTAATCTGGTTGGGCCGGTGGCCCGCCGCCTGCCGGTTAACACTGTTGCGCCGCGCATTCAGTCCGGCTTGCGCTTTTTCCCACCCATGGAAGTGGATCTTAATCCTTATTTGGTGAGCGATGGCGTATATAGCAATCGTTTGAAAGTAGCTCTGGCTGACCAGTTGGATTATCTTTGTCCGGCGCCACTGGATGATGAAATGATCGATGAATTGAATTGGCTGGCGGCGGCGGCTTTTCGTGTTACCGGTGCGCTTGATGTGGCCCGCGTCGACTTCCGCCTGGATGCCAATGATGACAATAAACCTTATATCCTTGAGATCAATCCTTTGCCAGGGCTTTCACCCGGTATTTCCGATATTGTTATCGAAGCGCAGGCCGACGGCGTTGACCACACCGCATTGGTCAATATGATCCTCGAAGCCGCTCTCAAACGCTACGGCATGATCGAGTAGCTTTTCCAACTGTCGTTCTGCGACTTGTAGCAAGTACCGCGCAGCCCGGATAAAATTCTCCCCTGTTTTTCGTTGGAAAAACAGGGGAGAGCGCACACTGTCGATTGATAGTATCCAATGCTTTGTTGGACGCCATCCAATAAAAACGTTGGACAATGTTCGCCCTTACTAAGACGCTTGAATTTTCTGGGGGTTCTTTTTATCCGTAGGTGAAAGTGTTTATTTATTAATGTGAACCTCAATAGTGGATCAACTTACCAGCGAGATATTTTCTTCCTCCAA
>JAIOTF010000413.1 GCA_021107195.1 Anaerolineaceae bacterium
GGATAGCTTTACCGAAAAATTCCTGACTAAGTGTTTGCTGGGCGAAAAGATCAGCCGCTACATGGTATTGTTAGCCAGTGAGCAAAAGATGATGATGATGCGCCCCTACCAAATTTATGCTGTCTAAGCCATTGTGGAGTGCGTCCACCATAACGCCAGCAACTGCTATATCTTGCACACCACCGGCAGCGGTAAAACGCTGACATCCTTCATGGCATCCACGTTGCTCAAGGACAACCCGGATATTGAAAAATGCCTCTTTGTGGTGGATCGCAAGGATTTGGATCGGCAGACGCGGGAAGAGTTCAATAGATTTCAGGAGGGTTGCGTCGAAGAGAACACCAATACGGTCACCCTGGTTCGACGGCTGCTCTCGGACGATTATGCCGACAAGGTGATCGTCACCACCATCCAGAAGCTTGGCCTGGCGCTGGATGACGGCAACAAACGTAACTACAAGGAACGGCTGGAACCGTTGAGCCACAAGCGCATCGTCTTCATCTTCGATGAATGTCACCGCTCGCAATTTGGAGAGAACCATAAGGCGATCAAGGAGTTTTTCCCTAACGCCCAGCTATTTGGATTTACCGGCACGCCAATCTTTGAAGAAAATGCGACCTATCGTCAGATCGAGGGTCGGAAAGCTTCTTACAAAACCACGGTAGACCTTTTCCAGAAGGAGTTGCACGCATATACCATTACGCACGCCATCGAGGATGAGAACGTTCTACGCTTCCATATTGACTACTTCAAACCCGAAGGTGTGAACGCGCCGCAGCCGGGGGAAGCATTGACCAAGCAGGCCGTCGTAGAAGCTATTCTAGAAAAACATGATCCAGCCACCACCGGACGCAAGTTCAACGCCTTTCTGGCAACAGCCTCCATTAACGACGCCATTGCCTATTACAATCTATTCAAGGAAGTCCAAGCAGAAAAACAGGCTGAAGACGAAAATTTTCAGCCGCTGAACATCGCCTGCGTTTTTTCACCTCCCGCTGAAGGCAACAAGGACGTACAGCAGCTTCAGGAAGACTTGCCGCAAGAAAAGGCCGACAACCAAAAAGAACCAGATAAAAAAAAGGCAGCGCTCAAAGCTATTGTTACAGACTACAACGCCTGCTATGGCACTAATCACAGCCTTACTGATTTTGACCTTTACTATCAGGATGTACAAAAGCGCATCAAAGATCAACAATACCCTAATCAGGATTTGCCCCATGCACAGAAGATCGACCTGGTAATCGTGGTAGATATGCTCCTCACCGGCTTTGATTCCAAATACCTGAACACGCTCTACGTGGATAAAAATCTCAGGTATCATGGCCTGATTCAGGCTTTCTCGCGCACCAATCGCATCCTGAACGATACCAAACCCTATGGCAACATCCTCGACTTTCGCCAGCAGAAGGACGGGGTCGACGAGGCCATGACCCTCTTTTCCGGCGAGAAAATCGAGCGCGCCAAGGAAATCTGGCTGGTCGACTCCGCCCCAGTAGTGATTAGCAGACTGGAAGCCGCAGTTAAAAAGCTCGATCATTTCATGCAGTCTGAAGGATTGGCTTATTCTCCTGAGGAAGTACCTAATCTCAAGGGCAACGCCGCCCGCAGCCTATTCATCAACCATTTTAAGGAAGTGCAGCGTCTCAAGACCCAACTAGATCAATACACGGATCTGACCGAGGAAAACAAGACAACTATCGAGCAGTTTCTCCCCGAAGAACAGTTACAGGCCTTCCGTGGCGTTTATCTGGAAACCGCCCAGCGCTTGAAAGCCGAGCAGGACACAGGCGACAATAACCCGAAAGTGCAACAACTCGATTTTGAGTTCGTGCTCTTTGCCTCCGCTATCATTGACTACGACTATATTATGGCGCTGATTGCACGTTATACACAGGCGAAACCGGGCAAAGAGAAAATGAGCCGCGAACAGTTGATTGGCTTAATTCAGTCCGATGCCAAGTTCATCGACGAGCGCAAAGATATTGCAGCCTATATCAATACGCTGGAAGTAGGGCAAGGACTGAGCGAAGACGAGATCCGTGTTGGTTACGAAACCTTCAAAACGGAACAGAACACTCGGCAACTGGCGAAGATAGCCGCCAAGTACGGACTGGAAAGTGCCGCGCTCCAAGCCTTTGTAGACGGCATACTGCAGCGCATGATTTTTGACGGCGATCAGTTAATCGACCTGCTAGCCCCGCTGGGGCTGGGCTGGAAAGCGCGCACCCAAAAGGAGCTGGGTTTGATGGCTGACCTGATTCCGCTATTGCACAAACTCGCCCTGGGGCGGGAGATTTCAGGCCTAAGTGCATATGAGCAATAAGGTGGATGTAACAAATATGAAGCAAGAGAAAAAACGCCAATTAACACCTAAGCTACGTTTTCCTGAATTTCGGGATGCGCCGGAGTGGGAGGAGAAGCAGCTTAAGGATATTTCTTCCTCCATATTCGATGGAACCCATCAAACACCAACTTATACGACCGAAGGAGTTCCTTTTTATAGCGTTGAAAATATCATAAGCGGCAACAAAAACAAGTTTATTTCGCGTGATGATTATATTGTCGCAACGAGCAAAAATAAGCCAGAGAAAGGAGATATTTTATTTACTAGAATTGGGAAAATAGGTTATACGCAAGTGGTAACCTGGGATCACGACTTCAGCGTGTATGTGACTCTCGCTGTAATAAAACAATCAAAATCATTTGATTCTTACTATCTGCATTGTTTTATGCAGTCCAATCGCTATCAAGCCGAAATACGTAAAAAATCTCTTTTGAACGCTGTTCCTCCTAAAATTAATATGGATAGTTTGAGGGATACTGAAATTCTTTTACCAGAACCCTCTGAGCAACAAAGAATCGCCGATTGCCTTGCCTCCCTAGACGAATTGATCACCGCACAAAACCAAAAGCTCGACACGCTCAAAGACCATAAAAAAGGGATGCTGCAACAACTCTTTCCGGCTGAAGGTAATACTCTGCCCCAACTGCGTTTCCCTGAGTTTCAGGATACGAGGGACTGGGAAAATGAACCACTAGGAGTAGTGTATTCCTTCAAAGTCACAAACTCTCTTTCAAGAGACAAATTGAACTATAAATATGGTTCAGTAAAAAATATTCATTATGGGGATATACACACCAAGTTTTCCACATTATTTGATATTGAAAATGAAATCGTTCCTTTTATAAATCCTTCAGAATCTCTCGGAAAAATCAAATTGGAGAGCTATTGCATTGAGGGAGATATGATTTTTGCTGATGCATCAGAGGATTTAGAGGATGTGGGAAAAAGCATAGAAATTGTTCATCTAAATAACGAAAAATTAGTATCTGGTTTGCACACTCTATTAGCTCGACAAAAAAAGAAGAAAATAATAGTTGGGTTTGGCGGGTACTTATTTAAGTCTAACAGAATTCGAACTCAAATAATGAAAGAGGCACAGGGTGCAAAGGTTTTGGGTATTTCCGCTGGACGATTATCAAATATTGAAATTTGCTTTCCGTCAGACAAGAAAGAACAACAAAAAATCGCCGATTGCCTTTCTTCTATCGACGAACTCATCGCCGCACAAACCCAAAAGCGCGATGTACTCAACGCCTATAAAAAAGGTTTGATGCAACAGCTATTCCCTTTAGCTGACGAGGTGTGGAGATGAGTGGAAAGCCCAAAATCTACAAATATAAATCCATGACTCGGTTGACACAAAAGTTACGCTATGATCTGAACAGCGGGGCACAGAATTTCGTTTTGCTGTTCGCCTACAACGGTACGGGTAAAACCCGTCTGTCGATGGCTTTCAAGGATACCGGAAAAAAGAAGGGTATCGAGCGCGACACGCTCTATTTCAACGCCTTCACCGAGGATTTGTTTAATTGGGATAACGATCTAGAGGGTGACAGTGAACGCGTGCTGAAAATCAATTCATCGTCCCGCTTTTTCGCAGGGGTCGAAGAACTGGAGATGGAAAATCGTATCCGCCCCTTCCTACACCGTTATGGGGACTTCGACTTCAGCATCGACTACGAACAATGGACGATCGATTTTTCCCGTGATGTTCAAGTCAAAGTGAGGGGCGACCCAAACCCGAAGGTCGAAACCGTTGACAATATCAAGGTCTCCCGTGGGGAAGAAAATATCTTTATCTGGTGTTTCTTTCTGGCCATTGCTCAGTTGGCAATAGATGGCGCGGAAGCGTACAACTGGGTCAAGTACATCTATATCGACGACCCCATTTCTTCGCTGGATGATAATAACGCCATTGCCCTAGCCAGCGATCTGGCACAGTTGCTGATACAGGGCAAGGATCGCATGAAAACCGTGATTTCGTCGCACCACGGTTTGTTTTTCAATGTGATGTGCAACGAACTCAAGAAGCTAAAGCATAAGAAATATTTCCTGTACAAAAGCGGCGGTGCACCCACGTATTTTTTGCAGGCGACCGACGATACGCCGTTTTTTCACCATGTTGCCATGTTGACTGAATTGCAACAGGCGGCAAATTCCGGCCAGCTCTATACCTACCACTTCAACATGTTGCGCAGCATCTTGGAGAAAACTGCTACTTTCTTTGGCTTCAATGATTTTTCTGCCTGTATTCAAGGGGTGGACGATGAGATTTTGTATGCTCGTGCATTAAATCTTTTAAGCCATGGAAAATATTCAGTTTATGAGCCAAGGGAAATGGTTGACGACACAAAAGAGTTATTTAAGAAAATTTTAACTGCTTTTTTAGATCGTTACCGTTTCGACCTGCCCGCATTAATCACAAAAGACTCAAAATAGGTGAGGCACCATGACCGAACAGAACCAAAAACAACTGGGAAATACCCTCTGGGCCATTGCCGATCAACTACGCGGCGCCATGAACGCGGACAACTTCCGAGACTATATGCTCTCATTCCTGTTCCTTCGTTACTTGTCCGATAATTACGAAGCAGCAGCGAAACGGGAACTGGGGTCAGATTATCCGGATAACCAAAACCAGCCCCAAGCCACGTCGTTGCAACTCTGGTATGACAGCAATCCAGATGATATTGTCGCATTTGAAAAACAGATGCGCCGCTAGATACATTATGTCATCGAGCCGCCCTACCTCTGGGGCAATATTGCTGAAATGGCGCGCACCCAGGATGGTGATCTCCTGCGCACCCTGCAAAAGGGTTTTAACTACATCGAGAACGAATCCTTTGCTAGTACATTCCACGGCTTGTTCTCGGAAATCAATCTGGACTCGGAAAAACTCGGCAAACGTTATACCGAGCGTAATGCGAAACTCTGCACTATCATCACAAAGATTGCCGAAGGATTGGCGGATTTTTCCACAGACAGCGATACTCTAGGGGATGCTTATGAATACCTGATCGGCCAGTTTGCAGCCGGTTCTGGTAAGAAAGCGGGTGAATTCTATACGCCGCAGGAGATTTCCAGTATTCTCTCTGGTATCGTTGCCCTGGACAGCCAGGACCCCAGAACCGGTCTTAAAAAACATCTCAAAAGCGTGCTCGATTTTGCTTGCGGCTCTGGTTCTCTATTGTTGAATGTGCGCAAACGACTTGGCGCCTACGGCATAGGCAAAATATACGGGCAGGAAAAGAATATTCCCACTTACAATCTGGCGCGAATGAACTTGCTGCTACATGGGGTGAAGGATTCGGAGTTTGAGATTTTCCATGGCGATACCCTCACCAACGACTGGGAGATGTTGCGAGAAGCCAATCCCGCCAAAAAACCGTATTTCGATGCCGTGGTCGCTAATCCACCTTTCAGCTATCGCTGGCAACCAACGGAAGCCATGGGCGATGATGTGCGCTTCAAGAATTACGGCCTCGCGCCCAAATCTGCGGCTGACTTCGCCTTTTTGTTGCACGGGTTTCACTATCTTTCTCAAGAAGGCACGATGGCGATTATTTTGCCCCACGGCGTGCTCTTCCGTGGCGGCGCGGAAGCCCGTATCCGCCGCAAACTACTGGTCGACGGCAATATCGACACCGTGATTGGCCTGCCTGCCAAGTTGTTCTACTCCACTGGCATTCCAGTCTGCATTTTGATGTTAAAAAAATGCAAGATGTCCGATGATGTGCTATTTATCAACGCCAGTGAACACTTCAAGAAAAACAAACGACAAAACCATCTGTTGCCTGAGCATATCAACAAGATTATTGATACTTACCAATTCCGCAAGGAAGAGAAGCGTTACTCCCGTCGAGTGTCTATGGAAGAGATCGCGAAGAACGATTACAACCTGAACATCTCCCGCTACGTCAGCACCGCTTTGCCAGAGGAGAAAATCGACCTAGCCGTAGTGAATACCAATCTGGTTGACCTAGAGAAGAAAATCGAGGAGTCAACGAAGAGACATAACGAATATCTCAAGGAGCTTGGCCAGTCGCCTTTGCCCTGACTTTGCATTTTTGTTTAGAGTTGCTTTTTCTAAGCCAGGATAGTTAACTGTTTCTTTTTAAGACGTTCTACAAGAGTATTATCAAGTCACCTTTTTGGCGCAGTTTCGGCGTGACGTGCCCCCAAAAACTGGCACAGTTTTTGGGGGCACGTCACTAGAGTTATTTGATTTGATGAAAAAAGCGAAGATGACAAAAGCGGAAGAAACCGTTCTCAAGAATGCAGCTCAAATGTTGTTAAAGCGTTTGAAAGAAGAGAAACCAGTGGTATTAGTCCAAGATTGACAAAGGGACCAACAAAGCCAAAGCCGCGGTAAATCAGCGATCGAAGAAGTTTTAGATAACCATCTTTCCCAATCTTATGATAGACCCACTTTCAGCAATGTATGTGAAAGAATCTATGACTTACTATTTGAACGAGCAAATCAAGGATTAGCCTGGGTTGGTGGGTGAGAAAATGGGGATGAGCCAAAGATAAACAAAGTCAACCGGTTGAACTAGTCGTAAAACAAGAGTGTCATATTGAACATGTGAGGTACCAATGACTGATGATGGAAACCAAGAGACAGCTAGAGAAATTATTGACCACTTCTTCAGCGAACTTAAAAATCTAGAGGGAGTGGATCAAGAAACTGCAAACATAATTCAAACTCTTTGGAATGAGGAAAAGCTAGGTAAGGATGAGTTGATGACCGCGCTTGAAACTGCGAGAAAAAAAGGGGCGGATGATGAAAAAGAAGCTTAGAAAACTTACAATAACTGGTTTCAGGGGAGTTAGGCACTCATTATCAATCGACTTTGCCCGAAATAATTATAGTGTTTTGATTTATGGAGCAAATGCAAAAGGAAAATCTAGCATCGGTGATGCATTCGAGTGGTTCTTTACAGGAGAAGTAAAAGAACTTGCTAGAGAAGGTTGTACAAGAATTGATTACCGTCATCGCCTATTAGAGGATAGTGAAGATACTGTTGTAGAATTTGAGTTTTCAGATGCAGACCTTAATAGTGAATTCAAATTACATTCGTCTCGCAGACAAAACCAAACAAATGATTCGGAGAAATTCGCTGAATATCTACGTGTCAGCAAGGATGAATTGTTAATACTAAGGCACAAAGATTTGAAACAATTCGTTGATGAAACGAAAGGAGCAAAACGAAAGCAGATAGCACGACTAATCGGGATGGAGGGATGGGAAAGAATCCGAGATGATATGGGGACTGTTGAAAATCGACTAGCCTCATTACTTGACATAAAAAAGAAAGCATTAAGAGATCGTCAGCAAGAAGCTGCTAACCTTATTGGATCAGATGATTTTTCCTATGAGCAATGTTGGAACTTTGCTGAAGAACAAGCAAAGATATTAGGTCTTAGTGTTTCAATTTCGAACCTAGATGAATTGAGGGCATTAGACGAGAATGCCAAAGAGACAACAAAAGGTTCTGATAGATCTGAAAAGCTAGCTGCTTTCAAAGCAGCCGAGGAAGTATTGAGCCGTTCACAACATACTCCCCTTGTGATTAATGAAGTGGAAAATTTTGAAAATCAATATAATTCAATTTCTGCAAATTCACAGAAGGTCCTTTGTGTTCAACTAAACGAATTATTCAACCAAGGGAAATCTTTACTTGAAAGTGGCAAATGGACAGAAGATATTTGTCCTCTGTGTAGTGCAGATATTCCTCAAGCAGAACTGTTATCACATATTCAGCAACATCAAGAGCAGAATAAGGAGATATTGGAAGAAGTCAATAAATTCGAGGCTACTAGAATAAAAGCAAGAAGAGAATTAAGGACAATTAGCACCCTGGTTGAACAAATAAATGGTCTAAAACTTAATGATTTAGATGGTATGGAACGACTCAAAGAATTGGGTACCGAGATTGCCCTTGCGATTGGTTCAGTCCAAGGCATTGTAGAACAACCATTGAAAACAAATTGTGCTATCTCAATAAAGAAAATTCAGACCCCAACGAAAATAACAGCATTTCTAGAACAGGCAGAAATTACAAAGAAATCGATAAATGAACAGCAAACAGCTTTATCACCAACAGAAGAAGAGACAGCAAGAATAGAGGCATTTCAAAATCTAAGCAATCTGACTTCTCATGCGGCAAGAATAGTCGCTATGGAAGAAGAAATTTTGCCAATTGAAGCTCAAGCTACATCGCTTACTGTGTTTACTACTGCTTTCCAACAATTACGGCGGGATTCTATGGGGCAGGTATTGGAAGTCATATCTGGTGATGTTTCAAGATACTTCCTTGCTATACATCCTGATGAAGGCTTCGATGATATTCAATTAAGATTTTTTCCTGAAGATGATGGAGTTGAGTTCCATATTTATTATAAGGGCGAAGAAATCACTCCCCCCAGAAAGTTTCTAAGCGAATCTTATCTCAATGGCCTAGGGGTTTGCTTATTCTTGGCGACAGTGCGCGCTTTCAACAAAGAAAATGGTTTTGTGGTTTTGGATGATATTGTAAATAGCTTTGATGCAGAACACAGAGCCTATTTAGCTCGATTGTTGGTCAATGAATTGGCCGATTACCAGCTCATAGTATTGACTCATGATAGTGTTTGGTTTGAGGTGTTTCGTCGTCTTGCCCAAGCAGGATGGCAACACAAACGGATTACACGATGGAGCTATGAAGAAGGCGTAGAGATTGAAGCCTCACAAGCGGAAGGCTTGGCAGGTTGCCGAGAAGCCTTGGATACAGGAAGAGTAGCGGTAGCTGCGCCTAGTGTAAGAACATACATAGAAAGTCGCTTAAAGTCATTACTAAAAAAACTTGGAGGACGTGTACGGTTTAGAGAGGGATCAGCTAATGATGAAAGAGCGTCTGGCGAATTGCTGTTTGAATTAAAAAGTTACTTAAACGAGGGTGGTTTCTTTGATTTTGCGGATTCTACAAGTTTTGATGAATTACAAGCATCCACGTTTATCGCAAACTATGGAAGTCATGATCGCCCTGCTGCTCCAGTTGGGTTGTCGATCGGTGATGTTAGATTCGCATTGGAAAGAATGGTAGAACTAGAAAATGTTTTTACATGCCCAGCATGCAATAAAAAGATTTGGAATATTGTAGGAAGAAATTTTCAAATGCAATGTGAGTGCGGGAGTTTTCAATTATAGAGCAGACAGGCATCAAAGTTGAGGTAATCTTCTTTTCTCCGTCAATCAATCTATTGATAAATGTGCCTGAACTCAAGAAATACCTAAATAACTCAAAGACCATTCCTTTTACAGGCTCCTCGCTGTTTTATGTGGGTAAGTTTGTCGAAGATTGGGGAGAAGTGGAAAGGATGTTGAATGAAGCGCCGGAATTGGAAGCCAAGACGATATTTGAATGGCTGCAGGAACAGAAGCCGGGGAAATATCAAGAAGGACAACTGCGCTCCTTACAGCGCAGGGTGAGTGTCTGGCGAGTGTTGAAAGGGAAGCAAGTACTGAGCCTGGATCAAGTGCATAAGGCAGGAGAAATACTGCAAACAGACGGGACATGGATGAATGAATTGAAGATCAGCATCCAGGGACAAGAGTTTGAGCATTTATTGATGCACAGTGTACTGCCGTACTCGAATTGGGAATGGGGACGTGTTGTGCAGTCTGAATCGCTGCTGGCGATCCGGTTGGGATTGCAAAGTGCATTGATCAAACTGGGGTATGTATCAGACGGACAACTCGACAGCAGCCACGCATAACTTGAGCAGGGCAGAACGAGACAAGGATCAGGCAAAACGCGGCTATAACGAGGAATACCTGCAATTGCTGGCACACTACGGGATAAAAGCGCAGACAACCCATGTGAGGAGTCCCAATGAGAATGGGGACATTGAATCAGCCAACGGCAGTCTGAAACGTGCCGTGAAACAGCATCTGCTGTTGCGCGGGAGCCGTGATTTTAAGAGCCTGGAAGCTTATGAGGCTTTTCTGTATGCCATCATGGACAAGCGCAATGCCGGACGGCGGGTGAAACTGGAAGAAGAACTGGCAGTGATGAAACCGTTGACTGTCGCACCCTGGCAGGCAATGCGGGAAGTACAAGTGCGAGTGGGAAACAACGGGATCCTGCGGGTGAACAAGAACGGTTATACAGTGCCCAGCGGCTTGAAGGGCAAACGGGTAAAGGTGCGCGTGTATGAATGGCAGATTGAAGTTTGGTATGCCAACCAGTGCGTGGAAACGCTGCCGCGGCTGACTGGTATAGGAGCCTATCAAATCAATTACCGGCATGTCATCGACAGCTTGTTGCGCAAACCAGGCGGATTTCGGAATTACCGCTATCGGGATCATCTTTTCCCGCGGGCCGTGTTTCGCCAGGCATGGGAAACCCTTGATCAACGCCTGCCGCCGCGCAAAGCGGATATGATCTACCTGCGCATCCTCAAACTGGCAGCGCAGGGGTTGGAAACCGATGTTGCAGAGGCGCTGAAACGATTGCTGGCATCCGGGAATGTCTGGAATGACAGCACAGTGACGAAACGGGTACAACCCCCGCAAAATGCGGTTCCTGAATTGATGGAACAAGAGGTGAATTTGTCTGTTTATGACCAACTCCTGAGCCAGGAGGCTTACCATGTCTCAGCTTGAGAGCATCCACCAGTATCTGCGCAGGCTGCGCCTGCCCACTGCGGTTGAGGTCGTCGAGGAACTTCTGAAAACTGCTCAACAGGAAGACTGGAGCCTGGAAACTTTTCTGGGGGAATTACTGGCGCAGGAAATGGAAGGCCGCCGTCAGCGCCGCATTCAACGCTTGCAACGCTCTGCCCACCTGCCTGCCGGAAAGACGCTGGCTGATTTTGACCAGGAGCGCCTACCTCTGCGTTTACGCCGCCAGTTATCGCAACTGTGTGCCGGTGAATTTGTGGACCGCGCCGAGAATTTACTGGTCTTTGGTTTGCCCGGCAGAGGGAAAACCCATTTCGCAGCCGCAGTGGGACATGAATTGGTCCAACGCGGACGCAGTGTGCTTTTCACCCCAACCTATCGCCTGGTGGATCAACTCCTGCGTGCCAAACGGGACTTGCTCCTCGAGCATGAGCTGCGCCATTTGGATCGCTTTGAAGTGCTTATCCTGGATGATGTCGGATATGTCCAGCAATCCCGGAATGAGATGGAAGTGCTCTTTACCCTGCTTGCCGAACGCTATGAACGGCGCAGCGTGGTGATCACCTCAAATCTCGTCTTCTCTCAATGGGACCAGATTTTCAAAAATCCCTTGACCACCGCAGCTGCCATTGACCGTGTTGTCCACCACAGTATCATCGTTGAGTTTGGAAAGGAGATGTCCAGTCACAGAGCAGAAGAAGCGGCCCAACGCTTACAGGATTCCCCCTCAGTCACAACCAGTCTAATGGTGGCTTGATGCCTGAACAGATGCAGTCTATCGATTACACATGTGTTTTCGTGTACTTTTCAATGGGTATTTCCAATTGTCGCCATGTCGCATTGCATCACTGAAAATCTTACTTTGGTGAGCACTTTTTTTGGGGATGTTCCTAAGGAAAATTGCTCGATCATAAA
>JAIOTF010000158.1 GCA_021107195.1 Anaerolineaceae bacterium
CAATCTCGTGATCGGACTCTTGATTGGCAAGCAAAAACATCGCTATTTGCCAGAAGCCAGACGTTTTTATGATGCTCATCCCAACAAGGCTTGTGACCTCATTTTGCTACTTTAAGAAAGCCCTGAAGAACCAAGAATCTCCCTTTGCGTTTCTACCTGGTGCCTGTATACTATTTTCAAGCAGCCTGATAATGTTCCGGAATATTGTTCTCTTCTGATGATGACTTCAGGACAATTATGTGATCTGACAATATCAGCTTTTCATGATTTTGATGCCCTTTTCGTGGGCGGTAAGAGACTCGAATAACACGCCTCGATGGTGCTCATGATCTCCTCCTTGTAAGGGATGCGCTCTAACCAACTGAGCTAACCGCTATCTCAAGACCGCAATACTGCTTGCTGGGTCAGGGAAGTGTATCTAATGTTGAGGGTATAAAGGTGTGCAGGGATGTGTTCTGCTGTTCCTCCTATTTCTCTAAACTGCGTTTGATCTCGCCTGCTTTCATAAAATAGAAAATCGAGAAACCGAGCGCAACAAAGCCTATCGTTAGCAGCCAGCCGCCTTCAACAAAGCCAGCAACCAATGTCATAAACGCTGTAATTCCAAACACAGTGCCTCTAGCCCGCAATGCACCGATGCGAAGTTTCGCGCTATCTGTGACTTGCGTTTTTGCGATGCGCTGTTTCAGCTTTTCTTCTTCCTGGGCAACATAAGTTTCGGTAGTTTTTGATTGAAGTGTCTGCGTTAGCTATTCTCGAATTGTAGCCTCGACGGCTGTGCGTAACTTAACCCAAGACCCGATGATTTCCTTGTTGATTTCTAAGCTTGTCTTTAAATCTGGCGTGGCGAAAGAATCCATAAATTCTTTGACGACCTGGCGGGTTTCATCGTCTCCGTTGTTTATTACCCCTTGTATTACCGCAACCATTTTTCCGCCAAGAGAGGCATTGATATTAACCAACGCGGCCAAACAAAAGGAATAATCTTCCATCAACGTCATTAAGTTGTTTTTGTCTGGGAGTTGTTGCCTTGCACTGGCGAAATAATTACCTATTGATCTGTCTGTATTCTCCCAATTCTCAATAGCGTCAGTTGTGGAGACTTCTGACATTGACAAGATATCGCTCTTAAGTTTATCCACATTCACATCACACCCCACAGTAAAGCAAACGATAATCCCCCACCGAAAGCGACAACCATCGACATGGGGTGAGTAGGCATAAACAGCAAGATAAAGAATGACCACAACGAGGCCCGTACCGAGAAGCAGACCGGTGCGGGTATTTTTGTATCTGATTTTTCAAGTTCAGCAAATCAGCAAACTTATCTGTACACCAAAACTCAAGGGATGTGTTCTTCTGTTCTCTGTTTTCCGAACGGTAGATACACATTACTTTAGACGTTGGAAGAGATGTGTTCTTCTGTGGGCGGTAAGAGACTCGAACTCATGACCTCATCCTTGTAAGGGATGCGCTCTAACCAACTGAGCTAACCGCCCGAAGCGCACAAATTATACCGCAAAAATACCCATTCATGCTACACTTTCCATAAATGAGAGTAGTCAAACTTAGCTTTTATTGTCATTGCGAGCCCCGTCAGGGGCGTGGCAATCTCCACCACTGTCGTTGAGATTGCCACGCCGGTCTAACGACCTTCTCGTAATGACATCAATAGGCAATTTCATAAACCATGACCACTCTCCTTGAATCTGAATTCATTTACATGGAGATGATATGCGCTTCATTCGATACCTCGATCAAAACAAACAGCCCGCCTTTGGCTGGGTACTGGAAGATAAGGCCGGCAGACTGGAAGGCTCGCCCTTCTCGGAATACCGCCGCCTGGAACCCGAATGGAATCTCGACCAGGTCAAGCTGCTCGCCCCGGTTAACCCCAGCAAAGTGATCTGCGTCGGGCGCAACTATGCCTCTCACGCCAGAGAGCACAATGTTGACGTCCCCGAGCTGCCCCTTCTCTTTTTCAAGCCCCCTTCTGCCGTCATAGGCTCCGGGCATCCCATCTATATTCCTCCGCAATCCAACAGGATCGAACACGAAGCAGAGCTGGCCGTGGTCATTGGCAAAAGCGGCCGCTGGATTCCGGCAGAAAAAGCTCGCGAACACATCCTGGGTTATACGATTGGAAACGATGTTACCGCACGCGATCTACAGCGCAGCGATAAGCAATGGACGCGCGGAAAAGGCTTTGATACCTTTTGTCCCCTCGGCCCCTGGATTGAAACGAACCTCGACCCTGCCGACGCCTTGATCACCTGCCGCGTGAACGATGAAATGCGCCAGATGGCTTCCACCCGTGAAATGGTATACACCATTCCTCAGTTAATCGCCTACGCATCTTCGTTCATGACCCTTTCACCGGGAGACGTCATCCTCACCGGCACACCGGCTGGCGTTGGCCCGCTACAGGCAGGTGATTCGATTGAAATTGACATCGAAGGCATTGGTGTTCTGCGCAATTCGGTCAAGCTTGAACCCGCCCGATCTACCTGAAATGTCGTGTATTTTCCCCTGAGTTTGCCTTATTAAAATAAAAAATTCCGTTTCCTTTCTTTGCCTTGTCAAACCTATCTGCCTGAGTTATAATCACCTCCGTTGTCCGGGGCGTAGCGCAGTCCGGCTAGCGCGCACCGTTCGGGTCGGTGAGGTCGGCGGTTCGAATCCGCCCGCCCCGACTGGGCAACAAAAAACTCCGTTCTTGAAACGGAGTTTTTTAACTCAATCGTGGCAAACAAAACCATCCACAAATTTTGTCGTTGCAATGATGGAAACTACTTTCCTACTCACCTCAATAAGTCAGTGAACGGCTTTAGTTCTTTTTTGATAGGGGAATTTCAGACGGCATCGCCTTCCAAAACGGCAAACTGTTCTTCCATCTGCCTGTTGATGAATGAGACCACTTCACTTCGCGGGATCACCTCGCGTTCTTCACACGGCCGGCACTTGAACTCCACACCGCCCGCTGCCAAAGACCGTTTGCTGACCGTCAAGCGAAGCGGGATGCCAATCAAATCAGCATCATTGAACTTAACACCCGGCCGCTCATCCCGATCATCAAAAAAGACCTCAATCCCCGCCTGCTGCAATTCTTCGTACAACGCTGCTGCCGCTTCCTCGCCGCCCCGCAAAGAGACCAGATGTACTTGATATGGCGCAATGCTGATCGGCCAGACCAGGCCCTGTGCATCATGGTGTTCTTCAGCCGCACAAGCCAGCAGACGCCCTACACCAATCCCGTACGATCCCATAATCACTGGTTTTTCCCTGCCGTCCTTATCCAGGAACATGCAGCCTACTGCCTCAGAGTATCTTGTGCCCAGCTTGAAGATATTGCCCACCTCAATCCCCCGCTTCGCGGTCAGCGTTCCGCCGCACGAGACACAGGCACAACCCTCTCCAGCAACGGCGATATCCGCAATGATATCGGCCTTGAAATCCCTGTCATGGTTCACGTTGCGCAGGTGATACCCTTCTTCATTGGCGCCCGCCACCAGGTTGGGGGATTCGACAATACTGTCATCCACCACAATCAAAACATTCCCGATCTCCAGCGGAGAGGCATATCCTGGAACAGCCCCAACCGCACGGATCTCTTCATCCATCGCCGGCCTCAAAGCCATCGCGCCCGCAGCATTCGCCAGTTTCGTCTCATTGACTTCCATATCGCCGCGGATCACGGCGAACATAAGCCTCTCTTCGGTCTCCTGTTCCTTTACAAACGTTCCCATCAGGAAAACAGCTTTGGCTGTTCTTGATTTTTCGATCTGCAGGAAATCAGCCAGCGCTTCAATCGTTTGAACGTCAGGCGTTGCCACCTTCTCAATCGGCAGCAGCGCCTCAGATTTTGCCGCTTCCTTGCGGAAAACTGCCACCTGCCGGTTTGCAATATAACCGCATTCCGGACAAATGATTAACGTATCCTCACCAACGGGAGAAAGGTACATGAATTCATGTGCTGTTTTCCCGCCCATCATACCCACATCTGACTGCACTGCCACCACCGGCACCCCACAGCGTTGATAAATACGGAAATAGGCATCATAATGCGCCTGGTATTGCTGATCCAACCCTTCCCAATCGGCATCCAGACTGTAACTGTCTTTCATTGTGAATTCCCGCACCCGGATCAAGCCCGCCCGCGGCCGCGGGTCATCCCGCCATTTGGTTTGAATGTGATACACCAAACGCGGCAACTGCTTATAAGACTGGATCAGTTGGCGGGCCAAATAAACCACAGCTTCTTCATGCGTCATGGCCAAAGCCATCTCCCGCGCATTGCGATCTTTCATTCGCCCCATCTCGGCCCCGATTTCATACCACCGGCCTGTGGCTTTCCACAGATCTGCCGGCTGCACAACCGGCATGGAAATTTCCTGACCGCCGATAGCTTCAATCTCTTCCCGCATGATCTGCTCGATCTTTGTCAAAGAGCGCTGCGCCAGATGCAGGTAACTGAATATTCCTGCCCCCATCTGTTGAATATATCCCGCTCTTAATAAGAGCTGATGGCTGGAAATTTCTGCCTCCGACGGCACTTCCCGCAGCGTTTGTCCAAACAATTGGTTCATTTTCATTGCATTCATCTCCTGAAAAGAATTCAATGTACCCTCTGGTCTCATCCGGAGCACATACATCTTTCCCAATTAAAATCATAACCAGTCAATTATAAAGCAATCGCCCATCAAACTGCGCTGATTAACTAAAAAATGCGTCGGAGTATGCAATTCCCGACGCATCGTGAAGGAATAAATTTTCTTGATCATTTACCCATAGGTTCCGGTAATCCGCACAATCACTTCCTGAAACTGTTGTGATAATGCTCTAGAATCCAGGAGGGGTTTTTTCTGCTCCGGCTCAGCCGCAAGAACGGCAGCATCCTGCATCTCAGAAAACGGGGTTTTTCCTTTTGCTTCCAATGCACTGTTGACGTATTGCAGACTGTTTTTATTCAATTCGTCTGCCACTTTCCACAGAGCCATACTGCCTTCAAGTAAATTAAGGATTTGCACCGCTTCATCCTCACCAACCACTTTGGTCAAATCCCGGCAGGATACTTCACCGCTCATCCCCAACAACCTTGCCAGCGTTAACTTTTGCTGGTCTCGTTCGTCAGCATTTTGGACAAGGTCATTCAAAACCATCTTTTTTAGCGCGGTTGCCCGCCTGATCTCTTTTGCAGTTTTATTCTTAAAAGCCAGCTTCTCTTCCCGTAATGTATCCACCAGTTCCTGTAATAATCGAAATTCCTTGACCAAAGAAGCCGTTAATGTTGTCGTCAGTTCTTTGAAATCAGTTTGCAGCATAGCAACCCTCATTA